>DATMYT010000105.1:0-5927 GCA_035560855.1 Negativicutes bacterium
GGATTTGATTACGCGTCTCCCGAAGCTTATCCGGTTCTATCGGCGAAGCTAAAGGAACTGGAAGATTCTCAGGAAACAGGGGGAAGGTGCGTCTTTTATCTGTCTACGCCGCCCAGCCTTATTCTGCCGATTACTGAAGGACTCGGTCGCGCGGGATTGTCTCAGGAGTCTGCGAAAGGCAGGCAATGGGCACATTTGGTGGTGGAGAAACCTTTCGGGCATGACCAAGCGAGCGCTACTGCATTAACGGAATCGTTGTCCCAGTATTGGCAGGAGTCTCAGATCTATCGAATCGACCATTATCTGGGCAAGGAAACGGTGCAGAATATTTTGGTGCTCCGGTTCGCCAATCTTGTGTTCGAATCGGTCTGGAACCGCCAGTTTATCGACCATGTGCAAATTACCGTAGGCGAGGCCGAAGGTGTTGGTTCACGGGCGAATTACTATGAACAGGCGGGGGCTCTGAAAGATATGTTTCAGAACCACATGCTGCAAATGTTGGCGTTAGTGGCTATGGAGCCGCCAGCGGCGTTTACCGCCGACCGCTATCGGGATGAAAAGCTAAAAGTTCTGCGGGCGATCCGTCCTTTTAACAGCGAGAGTATTGCAGAATGCGCGGTAAGAGGTCAGTATACCGCCGGAGAGATAGATGACCAGGCGGTTCGCGGTTATCGGGAAGAAACCGACATCAAGGCGGATTCCGAGGTGGAGACGACAGCTGCGTTGAAGGTGATGATAGATAATTGGCGATGGGAAGGGGTACCGTTTTATCTTCGTTCCGGCAAGCGATGGAAGCGGCGGGTCAGTGAGATCGCCATTGTTTTTCGCCGAGTTCCGCACTCTATGTTTGGACCTATGACGCCGGAACAACTGGCAGCCAATACCCTGGTACTGAAAATCCAACCGGCTGAGGGTATGGGGCTGACATTGGAGGCAAAACGCCCCGGCGCGAAAAACTGCATGAGCGCATTGTCCATGGATTTTGATTATCGCGATGTTTGCAAAGAAGCTTCGCCCGATGCCTACGAACGGCTGTTGTTGGATTGCATGGCCAGTGACCAGACGTTGTTTGTCCAAAAAGAAGAAGTAGATCTCGCTTGGTCAATATTGACGCCGGTGATTGAAGCTTGGCAGGATCCGAAGGGCCCTTCGCCCCTACAGTTTTATCCGGCGGGAGAATGCGGTCCCAAGGCGGTTGACGACCTGCTGGAGAAGGATGGTCGATCATGGCGACGATTGTAAAGGTTTATCCGGATAGTCACACATGGGTAGATGAAGCGGCGTGGGAAATCACTCGTATCGTGGAAGCGGCTGTAACTGCTAATGGGATGGCATTTGTCGCGTTGTCCGGCGGCCGTACTCCGGTGGCCGTATACCAGCGCCTGGCTCACTCGACATGGCGGAAACGCTTTCCCTGGGCGCAGGTGCATTGGTTCTGGGCGGATGAACGCTGGGTGCCGTCAGATCATACTGACAGTAACTATGCGCTGGCATGGAAGGTGATGCTGTCCAAAGTTCCGGTAGATGAAGCAAAAGTGCATCGCATTCCTACGGAAGGCATGGACCCCACCAAAGCGGCTGCAGACTATGAAGAGCAACTGAGAAAACTGCTCGTTCCCTATGGTGCAAGGCTTGATTTGGCCATATTGGGACTGGGAGTTGACGGTCATACGGCGTCCTTGTTTCCGGGCAGTCCCGCGGTAACAGATTCAAAGCGTTGGATGGCGGCAGCCGATGCTCCGGTCGGCGTCAGGCAGAGAATCACGATGACCTTTCCTTTGTTAAATGCATCGGATACAATCCTGTTCCTTGTAACAGGCGCAGATAAAAAAGCGGTGCTTGAAACCGTACTGCATGACGAGGCGATGGCGCTAAATTATCCGGCTGGAAAAGCAAGAGCGGCTAGGCAGACGATCTGGATCGTTGACAGCGAAGCGGCAGGAAATGAATCCTTTGAGATATAGCGAAAAAAATAATAAGAAGTAGAATGCAAATAATAAAGAAGGTGCAGCCACAGTGGCAGTGACAATCAATGATGTAGCCCGAGCAGCGAAGATTTCCAAGAGCACGGTTTCCCAGTATCTCAACGGCAGATACGAGTTCATGAGTTTTGAGACTCGCCAAAGGATTAAACAAGTCATTGCCGATATGGATTACCGTCCCAATGCGCTGGCTCGAAGTCTCAAACAAAAGAAAACTCATACCATTGCGGCGGTCGTTTCCAGTATATTAAATCCTTTTATGACCAATACCATTCGAGGCGCAGAAGATTACTGCAAGGAATCCGGCTTTAATCTGGTCTTATGCAATGCGGATGATGATCCCCAGCAGGAACTGGCGTACATTCACACCTTGGCTTCGAAACAAATCGATGGCATCATCATCAGCACTACCGGACGAAATAATGAGGCATTGCAGGAACTAAAACGAAACGGTACGTCAGTTGTTTTGTTTTCACGCCATGTGCCGGAACTCGAGGTCGATACCATAACGGTCGATAATCGAGCAGGGATCGAGATGGGAATTCGTCATCTGGTAGCAAACGGACATCGAAATATTGCTTTTTTTGTGTTGCCGTATAGTGAGGTTCCGGTGACGCCAAGGCGCGATAGGGCGCAAGCGTACCGTGAATTCATGCGGCAATATGATTTGCCTCTTCGAGAGGAATGGTTGGTGGAAACCTCCAATGAAGAAGCTATATTATCTGACAGACTTGACCAATTGCTGCAGGGACCGGGCCCGAAGCCGACGGCTCTGTTCGGGGTCAATGATTTGATGACGATGTCGCTGGTGCGGCTGCTAGCGAACCGGGGAATCAGGATTCCGCAGGATATGGCTGTGCTGGGGTTTGATGACTGGGAATGGGCTCCGTATCTTCCTACACCGATTACTGTTGTAGCCCAACCCTGTTATGAAATGGGACGCCGTGCCACAGAAAGGTTGGTGCAGCGAATACAAAACAACCTGAAGGATGGAGCGCCGACCCTGGAGTACTATGAGCCCACACTTATCATTCGTCGCTCTTGTGGAGAGATTGGCTAGAAAAATTGACGATTTTTTATATAGTTTTTGTGAATAGCGGCAGGAGTTATTTTGCCGCGTGTAGAAACATACATTTACAAAACCGGTTTATCTATAAAGGAGGAGAAAATATGATTCCAAAACTGAAATTGCTGGGTCAATTGTTGGATTCAGGTGTTGTTGCTGTAGTGCGGGCTGATAATGCCGATCAGGCGAAGAAAATTGCCGACGCCTGTATCAAGGGGGGAGTCGCTGCGATAGAGATCACGTTTACCGTGCCGGGGGCTGCGGACGTGATCAAGGAATTGGCCGCTACCTACAAGTCGGGCGAACTGATTTTGGGCGCAGGCACTGTGCTGGACCCCGAAACTGCACGTATGGCGATTCTGGCGGGCGCTCAGTATATTGTCTGCCCGGCGTTGAATGTGGAGACCGTGAAATTGTGCAACCGTTACCAGGTTCCCTGCATGCCGGGAGCGCAGACAATCAAAGAAATTATTGAGGCGATGGAAGCCGGCGCCGATATCGTCAAGGTGTTCCCTGGCGAAACCTTGGGGCCAACATTCGTGAAAGCCGTCAAAGGCCCGTTGCCACAAGCGCCGTTAATGCCGACAGGTGGCGTCAGTCTGGACAACGTGTCCGAATGGATCAAGGCTGGCTGTGTGGCAGTCGGCGTAGGCGGAAATTTGACTGCGGGAGCCAAGAAAGGCGACTATCAGTCCATTACCGACATTGGCAGACAGTTCGTCGAAAAAGTCCGCCAAGCGCGGGCATTATAGGAGGAGCAAATAATAAATGTCAAAAGTAGTATGTTTTGGTGAAATAATGCTGAGATTGGCGCCCCCAGGTTATCTGCGTTTTGAGCAGGCAGCTTCTTTGGAAGTGGTTTATGGTGGCGGCGAGGCTAACGTGTGTGTGGCTCTGGCAAATTTCGGCATTGATGCGGGTCTTGTGACCCGGGTGCCGGAGAATCCCATCGGCCAGTCTGCTGTTAACGAAATGCGCCGATATGGCGTCGATACCCACTGGATGCTTCGCGGCGGCGAGCGTCTTGGTATTTACTTTCTGGAAAAGGGCGCTTCCCAGCGTCCCTCCAAAGTGGTGTACGACCGCAAACTTTCGTCGATTTCTACAGTAAAAAGAGCAGACTTCGATTGGAAAAAAATCTTCGACGGAGCTACCTGGTTTCACTTTACCGGGATTACGCCTGCTCTCGGCGAAAACGTCGCCGAATGCGTTCTTGATGCCTGTAAGGCGGCCAAGGCAGCAGGTCTGACGGTTAGCTGCGATTTGAATTTCCGCAAGAACCTCTGGACAAGCGAACAGGCCGGCAAAACGATGGCACAGTTTATGCCGTTTGTTGATGTCTGCATCGCCAACGAGGAAGACGCGGACAAAGTCTTCGGGATCAAGGCGCACAGCACCGATGTTACGAGTGCGTCCCTCAGCCATGAAGGATACAAGGACGTTGCCAAGCAGTTGACCGAAAGATTTGATTTCAAAGCGGTCGCCATTACTCTGCGCGGCAGTATTTCGGCTTCAGACAATACCTGGGCAGCCATGTTGTTTGTGAACGGGACTCATTACTTTTCCCGCGAATATCCGGTGCACATCGTGGATCGGGTCGGCGGCGGAGATTCCTTTGCAGGCGGTTTGATTTACGCGATGCTCAACAACATGACGCCACAGGATACCTTGGAGTTTGCGGTAGCAAACTCATGCTTAAAACACAGCATCGAAGGCGATCATAATCATGTCTCTCTGGCCGAAGTAAAAGCACTGATGGCGGGCGATGGCTCCGGTCGTGTCCAACGCTAGTTTATGAAGTGCGAGTAAGATAGAAAGTTCAAGGGATGGGAGAAAACACCTGCGGTTTGTTCCGTAGGTGTTTTCTTACTTAGTACTGCGGGAAAAAAAATCAACATAAAGTTTGTTTGGCAAAACGCAAAAATTGGCAGGATTTTTCCGCTGCCAGGGCAAATTAAATACCGTTGGAAAGGGGATGAATCCGTTGAAATTTACTGTCGTTGTGGACAATAATGTTCCGCCGGGAGCAAAAGCTCCATTTCGTGGGGAACATGGACTGTCGGTATTGGTTGAAACAGGGACAAATCGTATTTTGTTTGACGCGGGACCATCTGATATTGTGGTGTACAATCTGGGGCTATTGGGCGTTCATCCCAAAGAACTGGATGCTATTGTACTGAGTCATGGACACTATGATCATACGGGCGGATTGGCTTCTTTGCTGCTGATGGCAGACAAAAAAATACCCGTATTCAGCCATCCGGACATCTTCAAGCCCCGATATTCTGTGGCGGGAGGCAATTGCCGCTACGTCGGTATACCTTTTAACAAAGAGTATCTGGCACGCTTGGGCGCGGATTTCCGGAACGTGGAAGAACCATTGGAGTTGGTCCCGAACCTCTGGATCAGTGGCCCGGTTCCCCGCGAAACCTCCTATGAAGAGGGGGATACACGACTGGTCATTCCAGAAGAAGGCTGCGAATGCGATTGCTGCGACCCTCAGGTTCCTGATCCGCTGACAGACGACATGGCCATCTATGTTCGATGCAGCAAGGGACTGGTGGTACTCGGCGGGTGCGCACATTCGGGAATCATTAATATGGTGAACCATGGGTTGAAAGTGACCGGGTCGATCAAAGTGCACGGACTCCTCGGCGGAACCCATCTGGGGCCAACCGCTGAGCCACAAAAAAATGCCACCATGGCTGCGCTCGAATGGTTCAATCCGGACTTTATTGCTTCCAACCATTGCACCGGATTTGCCGTCATGGCCAGATTGTCCCAAGTGTTCGGCGAGAAATTCACCCCTGCATTTTGTGGAACTACGCTGGAGTGTTGACTGAATCGAAAGCAATTTATTAATGCAAGGTAATTTATAC
>DATMYT010000106.1:0-4356 GCA_035560855.1 Negativicutes bacterium
CCCCAATCCCACCCCCACCGAGAAAACGCTGATTTTTCTGCACGGCTTTACAGAGAATCGGTTGGCTGGCCTGAATTATCGAAACATGTATTTGAGTGCAGGATTTAATCTGTTGCTGGTGGATTCGCGGGATCATGGGGAAAGTGGCGGTGATTCGGTTACCTGGGGCGTATATGAAAAATATGATCTTGATCAGTGGGTGAACTGGATTACGCATCGGTTTCCTGCCGGCATGATTGGAGTTCATGGAATATCGCTGGGAGCCGCCACGGCGCTTTTGCACGCTGAACAAAACAAGGCCGTCAGGCGTGTCGCTTTTTACATTGCCGACAGTGCTTACTCGGATTTTGGAGATATGTTGACCCCGCACGCCGAAGAACGGCTGCAGTTGGTGGGCAACATTCCGTTTCGTTATGTCTGGCCCTATGCCAATGCGATCGCTTATATCAAATCGCGGTTCACTTTTTACGAAGCCTCGCCAATCCGAGCCGTGCGTCATGTGACCACGCCCATTCTGTTTATTCACGGAGAATCCGACAAGCTAGTCCCAGTCTTGATGTCGCAGGAGCTTTATAACGCAGCTCAGGGACCGCGGGAAATTTACACGTTTCCACAGGCGGATCATGTGAGTTCGTTTTATAAAGACCAAGTCCGCTATAGCCGGGTCGTGAAAAGCTTCATCCAGTCCGTCGAATCCAATGAAAAAGCGCAGAGAGTGGACCGAACTATTGGAATCAAATTGTAAGCAACAATTTCGTGATGTGGATTCTACGAATGTGCAAACAAAAAAACCGCCGGCAGTTACGCCGAGCGGTTTTTCGGTTTTCATAGGGCTATTGCACTATGCCAAAAACCAAATTGACATCCAATGTCACGGTTTGCATTCCTGCTTCAATCTGCATGCCCGCTCCTGTCTTCATCATCTGCATGGAATCAGCCTGCATCGGCATGGAGCTGCCCGCTTCGGCTACCGATAATGGCTGACCGAGTGTCACGCCGAGGGAATCGGCGAGGATTTGCGCTTTGCGTCGTCCGTCCTGAACGGCTTTTCGCAGCAATTCATCTTTAATATTGGTGTCATCCTTGAGTCCAAACCGCAGCCCATAAAACTGATTGGCGCCCGCCAGAAAAGCGGAATCAATGAGTGTTCCCAAGATCGGCAACTCTTCGACAACTACCGTCACATTATTTTGCAGACGGTAGCCGGTAATGCTCTGCGGCCCATTGTCGCGCCCCTCATTATTATACAGGGGTTGCAAGGAAAACTGCGAAGTC
The DNA here is from genome assembly GCA_035560855.1 of Negativicutes bacterium. Lineage (GTDB taxonomy): Bacteria > Bacillota > Negativicutes > UBA1444 > UBA1444 > UBA1444. The sequence goes on from DATMYT010000106.1 coordinate 1,276, forward strand.
GCGATTTTCTTGCGGTCGATGCCTTGGGCAACCAGCGCATCGATAACCCGGCGCATGATACGTTCGTTTTCGGTGCGGGCCAAATCGACACTTGTTCCCATTGTTGTAATGCCAACGCTAAAAAACGCCACATTGGGCGTTATGGAAATTTTAGCTTGCCCCGTCACACTAATGGTCGATGGATTCTTCTCAGCAGGAGCGGCGTAGCCCGGTGTCATCGCTCCGGCCAGCAGCACACAAATCAACAGCAACATTATTCCAACACGTTTCATAAAAAAAGTCCCCCTTCTTGCCTATGTTCATCTTATTAAACGCAAGTCCTTCAAAAAAGTAACGCTTAATTTTCCATCCATGCAAAATCCTCCTGCCCGAAACATTTCAGGCAGGAGGATTTTGTTTTTTTAGCCGCGATTGATCCATTCGCGAATCCGGGCTAGTGTCAATACCGCCATATCATTGACCGACATATTGTTCCCCATGGCATCATTCGTTGTAATCATCGCAACAGGTTCACTGGCGTCTCGATAATAAATTGTAAGCCCGTTTTCACTATCAGACATATAAAATTTATCCGCGCTATAATCTGCCAGGCCACTAATACGATAAATCCTGCCGGCGGTAAAATAGGACCGCAATAGCGGCTTGTAACCGCCATAGTCGCTGAAAACCGGCGGCAAATTCCAGACGCCATCAGTCACTTGAGCGGATTTATCTTGGCCCGTCACTGACGGACGCACTTTGAAATCAGTAGCGATTTGATTGCTGATTTTGGTAATGCGCGCGCCTGTATTCGGATGGTCGGAAAACAGATCTCCAGCTAATCCGCCGCTATCAGGCGTCAGATCTTGTAGCTTTTCCATTCCCAACAGCGAACTATAGGGATTATAACCCGCTCTCATGGTATGGATGACGCCCAGAGAATCAGCCTCTTCCTCCTCGCCGCGGCTATACCCCGCCATAATTGCGGAAAAAGCCACTTCCTGCAACATTTGCGCCTTGTTGCCAAATAACAGGGAAAAAATCAGTTGTCCTGCCATATTCCGCTCCATGGTGACCACCGTGTGCTTCTTGACAATATGCCCAAGCTCGTGGCCGATGATCCCGGCAATTTCGTCATCTGACGGCATGGCATCGATCAAACCCTTAAACAAGTATATCGGACCGCCGGGCGCTGCAAATGCGTTGATCTCTTTGCCGTTAAGCACTTTAAACGTATAGGGCATATCGGCCCGATCAGAAACAGCCGCCAATTTTGCCCCTATTTGGGTAACGCGAGCCTGCAGCGCCGGGTCATTGACCAGGCCATACTTTTGCTCAACCTGCTTGGCCAAGTTCTGACCAATTTCAATTTCATTTTCCCGACTGATGAGTAAAGCCTGCGCTGTCGGAGTATCAACAACTTGTGAAGAAGCGAAGATCAAAACTGCCATGCACATCACATACAGTGTGTTTTTTATATAACGAGCCATGCTATTTCACCTCAGCTTCTTTTTTGCTTAATTGCTCAACTGCACTTCGTTCGTATCGATGTTCACTCTTACACTCTTGCTGACTAACGAGGCGGCGGAAGTATCAATCGCTAAAGTATAAACCCAACGATCCGAAACACTGACATTGTTCACGGGACTGTACGACTCAAATCCCAAAAGGTTAATATACGACACTCCATAGATATACTTGGGATCACCGATTTTTTTCGTGATGTTATTTTCTTTTACATACAGATTACCGGGTTGTTTATTTGATGCGCGGTCCAGCAAAACCGTAATATTGTTAAACTGCCTGGAGTAAACTTGATTGCTGATCGGGCTGTTGTCACTTATACTACTGCCATCTACCGTTTGTACTTCATTTGTATCAATATTGATCTTGACGTTTCGGCTTGTCACGGGAGACGCGGACGGATCAGCCGCCAACGTATAAACCCAGCGATTGGCATACTCCACTTGGTTAACTGCTGTATATCCTCCATTTTGGAGCGCATTTACGCCATAGATATAATTGGGGTTGCCGATTTTTTTCGTGTTGTTGTTCTCTTTGACATACAGGTTGCCAGGTTGGTTTGTCGAAGCGCGGTCGATCATAACGGTAACGTTGTTAAACTGCCTGGAGTAAAACTGATTGCTATTGCTGCCGACATCGCTGCCATCTACCGCCTGAACTTCATTCGTATCAATATTAATTCTGACATTTTTACTTGTGACTGGATAAGCCGACGGATCGACCGCTAAGGTATAAACCCATCGATTGGCATATTCCATTTTGTCTACCGCAGTGTATTCCCCATACGTTCCTGCCTGGAGGTACCCTACGCCATAGATATAGTTGGGATTACCGATTTGTCTCGTGCGATTATTTTCTTTTACATACAGATTGCCGGGTTGTTTGTTTGATGCGCGATCAAAAAACACGGTAGTACTGCCAAAATCCCGCGAAAAAACTTTTTCATTCACGACAGGCGCCGTAGTGCCTGTACTTCCAGCTTTAGAACTAATGACCAATCCCTTGGCGGGGTCATAATCCGAAGTCCATCCGAACGCATCAACCATATACCGCCAAGTAAGCGGAAAATAGGTAATATCGCGAAATACCAGCAATGGGTAGGTTTCACTATTGTTATCAATATCTTTCCCGTTAACACTGATTTTAAAATCAGGCAGAGTTGCACTTTCCAAGTTGGAGTTTAAATATCCCTTATTGGGGTTATAGGGAGTTTGGACACTAATTTTATTTACTTGAAGGCCGGTATCAGCGCTCCACTTTGTTTCCAGTCCAAGGAAACGGCTGTCGTTGTAAGTCATTGGCACATAGGTAATATCTTTGTAAAGAATAATCGGATAGAGTCTTTCACTATTCTCAATTCTGACATCATTCATGGTGATTTTAAAAGTCGGCAAACTCACACTGACAGATTCCGCAAATACATTGGGCAATGATGAACCGGCCACGAAAGCGATACCTACTCCAGCCATAAGAATCTTTTTTAGGAATTTATTCATGTCTACACCTCATTATTATTCTTTTCTATAGCATATGCCACATTTGCCCGCATTACATTAGAACAAGTTAATGAAGTTTACA
>DATMYT010000107.1:0-3267 GCA_035560855.1 Negativicutes bacterium
TCATTGACGGTTGCGGGCAACATTTGCTGCCGGGCGGCGTGGACCCGCACGTCCATTTTCGTGATCCCAGCAAAAATGAACGGGAAACTTTTATGACCGGCAGTATGGCTGCCGCCGCCGGTGGAGTGACGACGGTCTGCGAACATCCAATTTCGCTGCCGCCACCGTATTCGCCGGAATTGCTTCGCAGAAGGATCGAAATTGCTGACCGTCAATCATTGGTTGATTTTGTTTTCTTTGGGGCTGCTGGTGCGGATAAATTAGATGAAATTCCTAAAGTCGCCAAAGAAGAAATTGTTGCATTTAAAACTTTTTTTCATGAGCCGCCGGAAGGGCGAGATCTGGAATTCGCCGGGCTGACTATGGCCAATGATGCGCAAATCTATGATGGGTTTCAAGCTGTCGCCAAGACGGGTAAAATTTTGGCGATTCATGCCGAAAACAACGATATTATTGCAAATCAAATTAAAAAGCTGCGTGCTGCTGGAGCGGTGAGCGGAATGCATCATGCCGATTCCCGCCCCCCAATATCGGAAATTGAAGCAGTGGCAAAAGTGTTGTGTTTGGCAAAAGCAACTGGAACGCGCGTACAGTTGTGCCACATTTCAACGAATGAAGCGGCGGAGCTGGTCAAGCAAGCGAAAAATAGCGGGCAGGAGGCCTATCTGGAAACTTGTCCCCACTATCTGTTTTTAAATGAAACGGCATTGGAGAAATTTGGCCCGTTTGCCAAATGTAATCCGCCGCTGCGAAAACAAGAAATTGTCGACGCGCTATGGAAATATGTTCAAGATGGCAGTGTAGATATGATTGGCAGTGATCATGGGCCGTTCCTGACTGCAGAAAAAGAAACAGGGTATAAAGATATTTTTGTGGCCCCGGCAGGATTTCCCGGAATTGATTTGCGACTTCCGCTCATGCTGACGGCGGTTAAACAGGGCAAACTCACCATCGAAAGGGTTCTTGAACTTATTAGCGCCAACCCAGCCAAAATTTATGGCCTATACCCTCAAAAAGGCGCCATTCAAGTTGGTGCGGATGCTGATTTTGTCATGGTGGATTTGGATCGCGAGTTTGTGGTCGATAGAACCAAGGGATATTCCCGTTCAGCGGACACCGCCAGAGTCTATGATGGTTGGACCCTCAGTGGATTGCCGACGATGACGATGGTGCGCGGAAAAATCGTTATGAAAGACGGCGTTGTTTCGGCTGAAAACGAAGGCTGGGGCCAATTGGTTTCGGCAATTAAATAATCGGTAAGTCGATGAGGACTTCACTAAACAAGGTAGTGGAGTCCTTTTTAGATAATATTTTGCTTCGGTACAAATCGGGGAAGAAAGGAGGGGGAAAATTGAAACAACAAACAGTGGCTTTGATTTCTATCGGTCAGTCACCGCGCCCGGACATTACCGGCGACTTTACCCTGCTATGCAATCAGGCTTTTACGTTGCTTGACATCGGGGCTCTTGATGACGTATCGCCGGAAGAAATCGCCAGCCTTGCGCCTGCGCGCGGAGAATCCGACTTGATCACCAAAACACGCGATGGACAAGTGGTTTATTTATCCCATGACAGACTGGAGCCGTATATGGAAATCGCGCTTGCCAAAGCGGCCAAGCAAGGCGCGGATTGGGCTGTAATTTCGTGCACGGGTGATTTTTCCCGACTTCATAGTTCCATTCCGGTATTGATGCCCAACCAAGTTCTTGCCCATAGTGTCGCCAGCGTGCTAAAGCCGGAAGATAAGCTGATCCTGATTGTGCCGACGGAGGGACAAGCGGATGAAGCAACCAAGCGGTGGGAAAAACGCGGCTACATTGTTGCCCGGGTATTGGTTGAAAGCCCTTTTGGCGATCATCATGCATTGTTTGAACTGCTGCAGCACGATCAAGTTGCAAGAGAAGCACAGGCTGTGATTGCAGATTGTTTTGGCTTTGACGTTGGATTTAAAAATAGTGTCGCTAAAGTTTACCCTAAGCCGGTCTTTGTTTCCCGTAACCTAATTGCTCATTTGTTACTTTCTGTCTGTTAGAGAATAAATTATGATGTGGAGGTCAAAATCATGGAAAACAATATTGAAAGCTATCATGTTCCGTTAGCAAAAATGTCGGTGAAGCCTATTCCCGGTCGTGTCGATACCAAGGGGATTGTCAGCGGGGTGCTTATTTCTCTGGCGATGATTGGGATCATGCAGTTTGGTGAAAGGTTGGATACGATTCTGTTTGGCGGGTTGTTTCCGGTTTCCGGCAGGGTGATATCCATTACGTTGATTGGGTTTGGTGCGATGATGTATGGCTTGGTGCCAGGACTTATCGTTGCCGAAATCAATCCATTTATATCAACGGCTACAGGAACAAGCCCGATTGCGCCGTTTTTCTTTATTACCAATGGCTTGCAAGCGATTGCCGCTTTACTGGCCAACAAGATTGTAAAAAACGTAGTCAGTTTAAAATATTGCTTTACTTATAGTATCTTGGCAACGCTTCTGATTACGTTTGCTTATATCCCGTTACATATATTCTATTTCAAATTGCCCTGGGCGAAATTGATTCCCATGTATTGTTTCCAAGGGGCCGTTACCATCTTTATTCCACCATTTTTGATCTACGGCTTGTTGCGGACGATCAAAAATGCCGGTTTCTTTGAAGAGTAGTCAAAAGGAGAAGTGATGAAGAATGTCTGGTTGCGCATTGGCAGCCCAGAGTCGCGGCCACGGCCCGGCTCTGGCTGAAAAGCATCCGGTTACGATTGCGGTATGCTGTCTGTCATTAATTGCAGCCGCTTTTGCTACCGTGAATATTACCGCGTATCTGGCGATGATCGCCATGTTGGTGGTTGTGGTATTGGCCGGAAAAATTCCTTTTGGCAATATCACCAAAATAATTGGCGTTGTTATTCCACTGTGTTTTTTTATTACGCTAATCCAGGCATTAACCCAAGGGGGACCGGATATAGCGGAGCTTGTTCTGGGAGGGTATGCGCTCCATTTATCAAAAGCGGGCGTGCTATTAGGGTTTGCCATCACTCTGCGAGTGGTGATTTTGGCCATTACTATGTCGGTGTTTTTCGCCTTGGTCAATCCTACGAGAATTACACGCGCTTTATATGATTTGGGCATGCCGTTCAAATATGCCTACGCTTTTACGTTGGCCTTGCATTTTTTACCGCTCATCATTAATGAAATCAGTACGATTAATGATGCCCAAAAATGCCGTGGCTACGATATTGATCGATGCAATTTTATCGTTAAAATCTTTAAAATTATTC
>DATMYT010000108.1:0-17478 GCA_035560855.1 Negativicutes bacterium
GCCCACTGCTCGTCGCGGCGGATTTGTATCGTCCGGCGGCTGTTCAACAGCTGCAAACGCTTGGCAAACAATTGGATATTCCTGTACTAGCGTTGGCTGGAGAAAAAAGTCCGCTTGAAGTAGTACGATCCGTGCGAGAAACGGCGTTGTCCCAGCTTCGTGACATTGTTATCATAGATACCGCGGGGCGTCTGCATGTCGATACCGATATGATGGACGAATTGGTCAATATCAAGAATTTGGTCAAACCGCATGAAATATTGCTTGTTGTTGATGCAATGACTGGACAGGATGCGGTCAATGTGGCTGAAAACTTCCACGGCGTGGTGGGGATCGATGGAATCATCCTAACCAAGATGGATGGTGATGCCCGCGGTGGCGCTGCGCTTTCTGTCAGGGCAGTAACCGGTCGGCCCATCAAGTTCGTAGGCAGCGGCGAAAAAACTGAGAACTTGGAGTCTTTCCATCCAGACCGCATGGCGTCCCGAATTCTTGGGATGGGGGATATGCTGAGCCTGATTGAAAAGGCCCAGGAAACCTTCGACAAAGATAAAACGATGGAAATGCAGCAAAAGCTGAGCAAAAACGAGTTTACGTTGGACGACTTTCTCTCACAGATGCAGTCGATTCGCAAAATGGGTTCGTTTGAACAGATTTTGGGCATGATTCCTGGTTTGGGTAGCAAGATGAAGCAATTGCAAGGCATGGAGATCGACGAGAAAGATATGAAACGAGTCGAAGCCATTATCCAGTCAATGACAAAGAAAGAACGTCGCGACCCTGCGATTATTAACGGTAGTCGCCGCAAGCGAATAGCCGAAGGCAGCGGAACCAGGGTGCAGGATGTGAACCGTTTATTGAAACAGTTCTTGGAGGCCCGCAAAATGATGAAACGGATGCAGGGAATGCAAAAGTCTGGAAAGAAAATGTCAGGTTTTCGGTTGCCGTTTGGGCACTGAGAGTCCTGCATTGATAAAAAACCTACTGGTTGATTACGTAAAGGAGGTGAAAGATTATGGCAGTGAAAATTCGTTTGCGTCGCATGGGTGCCAAAAAAGATCCGTTTTTCCGTATTGTGGTGGCGGATTCCCGTTCTCCGCGTGACGGTCGTTTCATCGAATCCATTGGATATTATGACTCGACAACCACACCGGCGACTGTTAAATTGGACGAAGAGAAGGCTCTGGAGTGGATGAGTAAAGGTGCACAGGTCACTGATACAGTGAGATCATTGTTGCACAAAGCCGGTTCGTTGAAGAAACTTGACGAACAGAAACAACAAGCCCGAAAGGAGGGCTAATCACTGTGAAGGAACTTGTCGAGTTATTGGTCAGTTCTTTGGTGAAAAATCCAGATCAGATCTGTGTTACCGAGCGCGTGGAAAACGACACTTGGATATATGAAGTGACGGTCGCGCAGGAAGATATGGGCAAAGTTATCGGCAAACAGGGGCGAATCGCCAAAGCCATCCGCACGATGGCCAAGGCGGCCGCTACCCGTGAGAACCGAAGAGTTATGGTGGAGATCATCGGATGAATACAATTACATTAAAATGCCCAGTGACCGTAAAATCAAAGGTTACTGAAATTCTCAAGGAACAACTGATTGCAGAGATTCAGGAAGCCATGGCGAAAGTCGACATGGAGCTCCAACAGATTGAATTTCATGCGAAACGGCTGATGACGGAACAGGTCCGTTCTGACGTGCAGGGCCTGACTGCGCTTCGTCAGCAGATCGATGGCGAGAAGCAAAAACGCATGGAGCTCAAAAGCCACATGCAGGAAAAGCTGAAGGAAACGAGCCAGCTTGAATTGGGCGCTGAAATTGTTCAGGGCACGATGGAACAACTGGTCACGGTCCAAGAAGGCGATGACCTGCAAAAACTGATGGGCCGTGAAATCTTACTCGAAGACGGTAAGATTCTGGCCATCCGGGAATGAGCTGATGGCGCAGTGAAAGAAAACATGATCGCTGTTGCCAGAATAACAACGCCGCATGGAGTCCGTGGAGAGGTCAAATTGCAACCTCTTACGGACTTTCCGCATCGGTTCGAAGAAACGGAGTTTCTGCTGCTTGCAGACGGTACCCGATTGGTTCTGGAATCGGCTCGCTTGCAAATGGATACGGTGTTGGCGAAATTTCGCGGTATGGACACGCCGGAAATATGGATTCCTTTTCGCCATAAGGAACTCTATGTGACAGAAGATGCGTTGATGCCGTTGCCGGAAGGGCAGTACTACATTCATCAGCTTGTCGGCATCGAAGTTGTTGATGAGAATGGCGCGGCCCTTGGGAAGGTAAGCGATGTTCTCCAGACCGGCAGCAATGACGTATATGTGGTACAAACTCCTGAAAGTAATGAACTACTGTTGCCGGCTATTGATACTGTTGTAAAACGGATCGATATGGCAAAGCGGCTGATGGTTGTTACTTTGCCGGAGTATTTGTAGTTTCTATGCGCATTGATATCGTGTCCTTGTTTCCGGAGATGTTTGATGGTCCTCTCGGCTGCAGCATCATCGGACGGGCCCGCAATGCGGGACTAATCAATGTTTCTATTGTTAATCCCCGTGATTTTGCGACCGACAAGCATCATATCGTCGATGATTATCCTTTCGGCGGTGGTTCCGGCATGGTGATGAAGCCTGAACCAATTTTTTCCTGCGTAGAGAGTCTTTTCCCTTCAGCTGAGATGGATGACCCCAAACCGCGAGTTGTGCTTATGAGCCCGGCGGCCCCGCGCTTCTGTCAAGCGGATGCGGAACGGTTAAGCCGGTATGAGCATATTGTTTTGCTGTGCGGGCATTATGAGGGAATCGACGAACGTGTGCGGGATTATCTTTGTGATGAATCGCTTTCAGTTGGCGATTATGTGCTGACCGGCGGTGAATTGCCGGCCATGATCGTTACCGATACGATTGTACGTTTGATCCCCGGCGCGCTCGGCGCAGCAGATGCGGCTGAGTTGGATTCTTATTCTTCGGGCATGCTGGAATATCCCCAGTACACGCGCCCACGGCAGTTTCGGGATTGGGAAGTTCCTACCGTGCTGTTGTCAGGAAACCACGCGGATATTGCAAAATGGCGGCGTCAGGAGTCCTTGCGGCGGACTTGGGAAACTCGTCCCGATTTGCTGGAGATATTCCCGCTAACGGCGGCAGATCGGAAGTTTTTGGCGACATTAAAAAAAAATGACATGCCCTAAGCTGTTTATCTTGTCATTACTCAAAGTTTATGATACAATTCTCATGTTTATACAGGGTGGTCCTCTGTGCGGTTTAACCGGCAAGAACATCCGAAGAAGGAGGAGCATTCATGGATATTATCAGAATTCTGGAGCAGGAACAGTTGCGGACGGACATTCCCGCATTTCGGCCCGGAGACACCGTCAGGGTTCAGGTAAAGGTTGTGGAAGGAACCCGCGAAAGACTGCAGGCCTTTGAAGGTCTAGTGATCGCCCGCAGCGGCGGTAGCTCCCGAGAAACGTTCACTGTCCGTCGTATTTCATATGGTATCGGCGTGGAACGTACTTTTCCGGTTCATTCGCCAAGAGTGGACAAAATTGAAGTCGTTCGTCGCGGTGTAGTCCGCCGGGCGAAACTGTACTATCTGCGGGATCTGAAAGGGAAAGCAGCCCGAATTAAAGAAAAACGGTAGTTTGAAATCTGAGAAAAAGGGACTGCAAGCAGTCCCTTTTTCTGCATATGCTGAGAGGTCGTGTTTGTTTGTCAACGATAAACTGGAGTGAAGAAATCAAGGACTGGGTTGTTTCCATCCTGATCGCTGTAGCGCTGGCTTTGTTCATCCGCTATTTCATTGTGGAACTTTATCTGGTCGAAGGTCCATCCATGCGTCCGACACTGGTGAATAGCGAGCGTTTGGTGGTCAACAAATTTGTATATTACTTTAAAACTCCAGAGCGGGGAGAAGTTCTTGTGTTTCGTTATCCCCGGGATCCGAGCCGGGATTTCATCAAGAGGGTTATTGGCGTAGCCGGTGATACCATTGAAGTTCGGCAGGGGCAAGTATATCGTAATGGCGAATTACTCAACGAACCGTATATTTTGGAGATGACCCGAGGCAATTTCCCTGCGGTCAAAGTGCCGGAAGGGCATTTATTTGCCATGGGAGACAACCGAAATAATTCGGAAGACAGTCGCTCCAAGGCAGTTGGGTTTGTACCCGTAAGTTATGTTAAGGGCAAGGCAATTCTAGTGTTTTGGCCGCCATCCCAGTTCAAGACGTTGCCGTAGTGTGCAAGAATGAGTAAAGTGATTCAATGGTATCCAGGACACATGGCCAAGGCGAAGCGAATCGTGGCCGAAGATCTCAAGGTTGTAGACGTTGTGATTGAGGTTTTGGATGCTCGCTTGCCCCGCAGCAGCGGCAACCCGGTGCTCAAAGAATTGATCGGAACCCGTCCGACCGTGGTTGCCTTGAATAAGGCAGATTTGGCCGATCCGGCAATTACCGAAGCTTGGGTAAAATATTTTGAAGCAAATGGTCGTCCGGCAGCTATGCTCAATGCAGTTAATGGCAAAGGTGTTCGGCAATTGATGCAAAAAGCTAAGCTGGCGGGAGCTCCGGCGCTGGAAAAACTCGAAAAAAAAGGGATTCGACCGCGTCCGGTACGAGTCATGATTATTGGGATTCCCAATGTAGGGAAATCTTCGCTGGTGAACCGCGTGGTCAAAACTGCATCGGCAAAAACCGGCGACAAACCGGGAGTCACCCGTGGACGGCAGTGGATTCGCGTTGATGGAGATGTTGACTTACTCGATACTCCCGGCATTCTAATGCCTAGCCTGCCGGATCAGAAGAGCGCTCTGTTACTTGGTCTTTGCAATGCGCTGAAGGATACGATTTATGATACGGGTGAAGCAGCGCTGGAATTGATTAATCAGCTGGAAGTCAGATATCCTGGGAAATTTCAGGAACGGTATTTGAAAGGGAAAGACATCCACGCTACCTCTGCAGAGGAACTGTTGGAAGAGGCGGCCCGAGCGCAGGGATTGCTTGGGAAGGAAGGCGTTCCACAGCTTGACAATATGGCTCGAATGATGCTCTCGGATTTTCGTCAGGGCAGACTGGGGTCGATTTCATTTGAAATACCAGGAGAGAAAGACAAATAATCAAAACGCCTTATTTTGCGAAATGGAATTCCGGCCCGAGTACGGTCTGTATGCGTACGAACGCTACTGGACCGCACAGGGCTATCGCGTGATAGCTGGCACGGACGAGGCTGGCCGAGGGCCGCTGGCGGGCCCTGTGGTGGCAGCGGCGGTGGTGTTGCCGCATGACATCGATATTCCTTTTTTAAATGACTCGAAACAGGTCTCGCCGAAACGGCGGGCAGTACTATTTGAAGAAATCCAGGCAAAGGCGCTAGCTTGCTCCTGGAGTCTTGTAGAACCGATAGATATTGATCGGATTAATATCTACCAGGCATCCCGGGTTGCCATGATGCAGGCGTTGATAGGATTGAACCATCCGTTTGACATGGTACTGTCCGATGCGATGCCATTGCCGGATTTGTTGGTGCCTTGTGTGCCGATTATTCACGGAGACGCTTTGAGCGCGAGCATTGCCGCCGCGTCAATTATCGCCAAAGTTATACGTGACCGCATTATGGAAGAATTGGACGTCAAGTATCCAGTGTATGGATTTAAAAAGCATAAAGGTTATGGAACGCCAGAACACATGAAAGCCCTTGAAACTCACGGTCCCTGTGCCATCCATCGGCGAAGTTTTGCGCCAATCAAGTCATGGAGGTCACCGGCTGATGAAAATTGATGATTTCATTCGAGAGGCAATGGTCAAAACTGATGCAGCTACGAAGGGAAATGCCGAGGTTGGCGCTTCAAATGCGATCAACGTCGCAGAAGTATTAGCGGAGATTTCTGCTGATACAGATTTTTCCATGCCTGACTTGTTACAGGCATTTGGGCGAATGGTGAGCCAACGGCAGCAATTGACAGACAGCCTTCCGAATGCTGTTCGCGAACGATTAACAGATTCTAATCGAGTGACTGACAACAATTCGCGTCCGGTTACTAATAGCGGCGTTTCGATTCAACAAGGTGTTTCTGGTTTGGTTCGTGAGAACCGGAGCTCGATGGACGCCATAAGACAGGTTACGGCCGAACTGGAATATGTCGAGCGCGTGCCGGAACTGTCGGAGGTTTTTACTGCCGATATAAATGCCTCGAAGAATACTATGCAAGTAGAAGCAGGAAGTATCAAAGGGCAGCAAGCCATACCGCAAGGTAAGGCGTCGGAAGTATTGCAGTCCATTGTTGACGAAGGATTGAAAACGCTGCAAAGCGTTGCTCTCACGGAAAAAAATACGCCTGCGCCTGCTACTGTATTGGCGACATTACTTGACAAGGCGATTCAGTCCGGAACGGTTGGCAAAGAGTTATCCGGGTGGGGGACTGCTGTGTCTGTAGCGTTGGACAATGTGGCGGAAGATCCGGAAGTATCGGTGCAGCTTGCTAGCTGGATGACCCGTGTAGATCCTGAAGTGACTCGATTGGCAGAGACAACTGGGCGACCGGAGTTGGTCAAATTGTGGGCGGCAACTCAGGCATGGGGATCAAGTTCAACGCAGAGTCTACCTTCTTCTTTGCCCACAGCCACAATATTGGGGGCAACGCAGACGGCGATGGGGACGCCGGCGCCGGGTCTTTCTGTAGTCGCTTCTAACGGATTGGAAACTGTAAAAGCCCTGCTGCAGAGTTTGGCGGCCGAATCGGGGGGAGCATTGGCTCCACACATCGTTTCTATACCGACAACGGTTTCCTCTCGAGTTGGACAATTTGAATTACTGCTGTCCACATTGGGCGCTCGTCCGGAAACATTGGATAAACTGATGTCTCTATTGCCGGAGCTTGTGACGGCCACAGAAAAAAAACTGCCTGCGCGAGCCGATAGTAAGGCAATGGCTGGAGCTTTTGATACGTTGGCTCGTTCCTCTCCAAAATGGGTGCAGACGATGGCTGAACGCGCTGATAAGCCGGAGCTGCTTGAATTTTGGGTTGCCGCAAAAATGGCGGATCTGGCGCCGTGGGCAAAACTCAGTTCGGCAGAACGACAACAGGCAGCAGCTAATTTAAAAGAACTGGCGGTCACTTTTGAGCAACCGAATGTCGTTCGGACGACAGGCGACGATTCCTCTTCGCGGGGGTTGATGTTGCAGATGGCTTTATATGCGCCTGAGCAGGGGAAAACCTATCCTGCGCTGATCCAGATTTTTGAAGAAAAACGGGAACGCGGCAATGGGCAGCCGCCTGAGCAGGAAGTCTGGGTGAGGGTTTCCTTGGAAACCGACAATATTGGCCCAGTTGATCTTAGTTTTCGATTGCAGGATAAAAAGTATCTGTCGATTTTTAGTCGATTTGCTGATCCGGAAGCAGCGTCAGCATTTCGGACTGTTTTGCCTGAAATTCGTAAGGAGTTTGCAGGAACCTCACTCGAATTGAAAAAAATTGCGGTTACGCAGCGGACCGGCATAGGGGTGAAAACCGTTGAATGATGGAGAAAAGATTCCTATTCAGGAAGCGGTAGCTCTTCGTTACAACAAAGCACATGAAGATGCTCCCCGTGTGGTTGCAAAAGGGCGGGGAGTTGTTGCGCAACAACTGTTGGCGATTGCCAAACGCCATGCAGTGCCGGTATATCAAAACCAGACTGTGACACAACTGCTGATGGCGGTCGAACTTGATCGCGAAATTCCACCGGATCTGTATCAAGCGGTTGCCAATGTGCTGGCGTATGTGTATCGCTTGGATGGTCGGGCGGCCGGGAAGTCGCGACCAGGAAAGTGAGTCGAACAAAATGAACGGTGTGGATAAAGGCCGCTGCGGGGAGGACCTCGCAGTGGCTTTTTTATTGGATCGGGGATATCGGATATTGAATCGAAACTGGCGGGTAAAGTCCGGCGAGATTGATATCATTGCCGAAATTAACGGGTGGCTGGTATTCTGCGAAGTTAAGAGTCGCAGCAGTTTGTGCTACGGTTCTGGAGCGGAAGCGGTAGACGGGCGGAAACAACAGCGGATCATTCGGACCGCAATGCTGTATTTGCAGAGATATCATCGGTTCAATAATCTCTGCCGTTTTGATGTTATCGAAATTTTGATGTCGGCTCCGGATCATCCGGAGCTCCGACACATTAAAAATGCATTTGGTGCTTGAAAAGGGGGAAGATGATGTTTGCAAAGACAATTGGCGCTGGCGTTTTCGGCCTGAACGGGGTGTTATTGACAGTGGAGGTCGACATTTCCAACGGAATCCCGGCTCTGGATATCGTGGGATTGCCGGATACAGCGGTTCGGGAATCAAAGGAACGGGTAAAAGCAGCGATACGCAACAGCGGATACGAATTCCCCTGTCGCAGGATTACGGTGAATCTGGCGCCGGCAGACTTAAAAAAGGATGGCTCGGGGTTGGATTTACCGATTGCCCTGGGAATATTGGCAGCAGCAGGGCAAGTGGGTGAAGTTGACTTTGAAAGCATTGCTTTTGTCGGAGAGCTGTCTTTGGATGCGCACGTCAGGGAAATCGCAGGAGTATTGCCGATGGCGATGATGTGCCGGGAACAAGGCGTTAAGGCGATGATTGTACCTGCGGGAAATGCCCCAGAAGCCAGGGTGGTTGATCATGTGCGGATCATTGCGGTTGATAGTCTGTCCATGGTGCTGGCAGTGCTCCGGGGCGAAAGCAAAGGCATAACGGAAGAAGGGGACGCGACGCCACCGGGAGCTGTCAATAGGACAGAAGGGAAAACAGATGATTTTCGTGACGTACAGGGGCAGTTTGCTGCAAAACGCGCTCTGGAAATTGCCGCTGCCGGTGGGCACAATCTGCTGATGAGTGGCCCCCCTGGAGCGGGGAAAACAATGCTGGCGCGTCGGATTCCTTCCATTTTGCCGCCAATGACAATGGATGAAGCACTGGAAGTCAGTAAAATATACAGCGTTGCCGGATTGTTGGGGTCAACTGGCGCGCTAATGTCACATCGACCTTTTCGTTCCCCCCATCATACGGTTTCTGCCGCTGCGATGGCTGGCGGGGGCAGAATTCCCCGACCGGGGGAGGTTACTTTGGCGCATCATGGGGTGTTGTTTTTGGACGAGTTGCCGGAATTTCCGCGGCAGGTACTGGAAGTGTTGCGACAACCGATTGAGGATGGACAGGTGACGGTGGCTCGCGTGAGTTCGTCCTATACATATCCATCGCTCTTTATGCTGATCGGTTCCATGAATCCATGCCCTTGTGGATTTTCCGGAGATCCTTCACACGAATGTTGTTGCAGCGATATGGAAATCAAGCGCTATTTGCGCCGAATATCCGGCCCTTTGATGGATCGTATTGATATGAATGTTACTGTTCCACGTTTGAAGTATGAGGATATGGCCGGCGGACATGAGGCTGAGCCATCATCCGTCATTGCCCTGCGCGTCAGCGCTGCGCGAGAGCGACAGTCCCACCGATTGGCCGACACAAGAATTTTTTGCAACGCGCAGATGAGTCATCGACAGTTACAGGAAAATTGCCAAATTTCGAGCGAGGCGCAGTCTTTGCTGCATGCTGTATTTGAAAAAATGAAATTGAATGCCCGGTCATATGACCGGATTATCAAGGTGGCACAAACAATAGCCGATCTTGCAAGGAGTGAAGAAATAACGGCGGTTCATATGGCGGAAGCTGTGCAATTGCGATTATCTATTGCAAGGTAAAACTGTGAAGGTTAACGTCAAAGTATCATATAGCAGGAAAATGAAATCAATATGAGGAATCATTTGTATCAGACACAGAAAGTGGATGAAGCGGAGGGACTAGTGATGGAAGAAGGTACATCCAATTTTTATCGGATGATATTAAATCACTTAACTGAAGGCGTCTATTTTGTCGATACAAATCGGATGATAACATTTTGGAACAAAGGGGCGGAACGAATTACCGGCTTTTCTGAGACTGACGTGCTTCATAAGGCTTGTCATTGGAATCTGCTTATGCATACGGACCTCAAAGGGGGCAATCTTTGCGAGAGCAACTGTCCTGTCGCTAAGACGTTGACTGATGGAGTAATCCGGGAAGAAACGCTTTTTCTTCAACATAAACAAGGATACCGGGTGCCGGTGTCTGTTCACATTATGCCCATGCGCAGTCCATCGGACCACATTGTAGGGGCCGTGGAAATTTTTTCTGACATGAATCCTAGTGGGGACTATACGCGAAAAATGAAAGCACTGGCTACGTTGGCATATTTTGATTTGGTGACCGGATTGACCAATCGCCGTTATGTAGAAAGCCGAATTATGATGATGCTGTCGGAGTACCAAAAAAACCTGTCGCCTTTTGGCATATTGCTGATCAACATCATAGGATTTAAGATGTTGAACGACATGTATGGCCAAGAAATCGGCGATCAGGTTTTACAGTCCATTGCCCGTAATCTTGCGTCGGGAGTGGGGCCAACAGATATTGTGTCCCGGTGGGATGGCACGCGTTTTTTGGTTCTCAGTTCCAACACGAAAAAAACGCTACTGATGTTACTGGCGGAAAAATTGCGTACGATTTCTATTCGTGCTGCGAATGCAAACGGGGTAAGCGATATCGTACTGAAAATCAGCATGGCGGGAACCATGGGCCGTATAGACGATACTCCGCTTGCACTGAAACATCGTATTGCAAAATACATACGAGAGAGTGAAGAACGTGACGGGGCGTTTGTGATGGATGAGGACTAAGTCGCCGAAACCTATTCGACGACTTGCAGGTGGGGATTTTCACGATATTGACGCCCCAACTTTGCGCAAGGCTTTCCGTCGATTGATACGATATCGGCGGTGAAATTGACACTTTCGTTGAATAGACTGGCACCAACAGCATAAACATTGACCGGCGTTTTTTCGGCTTCGAAAGCCGCTATTTTTTCGGCGGTGAAGCCGCCAGAGACCATGATTTGTACATGGGTGAAACCTTCATCATCCAACGCTTTTCGCACATTTTGCACCAAGCGGGGACAGACGCCGGTAGGTTTGAAAGAGCCCATGTGAGGCAGTACTGAAACGTCCACCAGAGTATCGGCAGTGTCCAGGCGAACGCCATAAAGACGGGACCCAAACTTTCGTGCGACTTCCAATGAGGTTCGGACGCAGTCGTTGTCAAAATCAACGAGGGCAACTCGGTTGACTGCAGGATCAATGTGCCGGTCAAAAGCCTCGGTAGCAGCCAAGGTGTTGCCGCCATATGCAGCAATCAATGCATGAGGAATGGTTCCGAGAGCCTCGCCGTTCCAATAGGAAGCATTGGCCGGCGTGGAAACGCCGAAGACTCCGCCGATCTTCGCCGCATATCCGTCTTCAGCCTGAACCTCATAATGGTCGAATCGCGAAGGGAAAAACAATACAGGTTTGCCAGCTGCAGCCGTCACGACCCGATCAACATTTGTGGCGATTTTGGTCTGCCGGGACAAGACACCCAGATATACGGTTTCCAGATGCACGAAATCAGCTAACCGACCTTCGATTGTGAGAACAGTATCCCACGGATTTAGCCGGTCACCATCAAAGAGAGCTCTGATTTTTAATTCTTCAGGATGATCGGCGCAAGATTTCAAGATGGCGACGGCATGGTCAATACCGCAAAGAACCGCATGTTGACGTTGAAATACCTGCATGACGACATGTGGATTGTAGTGTTCTTGTTCCAGAATGTTTTTGGAGCGCACAAAATAACTGTCACTATAGTACCCGCTGCGTATTTTTGCCACGGGCAGATTAAATTTTTCTACAGGCAGTCGTTGTTTCATAAGAGAGGCCTCCTTCACTGGCACTTCAATTGTCGATTGCTACTATGATACAATATCGTAAGGCAGGCTGCAACAGGAGGGATTGGATGCACTACCAGGCACGAGTAGTTCATTTTGGACGACATGAAGAGGTTTATGAGTGGATGACCAATATGGGGTGTGATCCATCGGGTATCGGGATCATGACTCCTAAAGCCTTGTTTAGGACAATCAGCGTCGAAAATATACCAACAAAAGCTGCCAATTTACTGAAGCAGACTTTTTTGGCCAAAGGAGCTGAAGTTGGGGTCGCTCGCGGAACCGCCGATCTTAGTGCGGAGTATACGGATGTGCTGATCTGTGGGACCTTGAAACACTATCGCTTGGCATTGGCACAATTGCGTCAACAACCATGGGGGTTGCCGGATATTGCGGCGGCAGTGGAATCGGCATTGGAAAATGATGGACACCCCCCGGAGCGAAAGTATGAAACCCATGGAACATCTTGGCAGATTGAACCGGGCCGAACGTTGATCATGGGAATTTTGAATTTGACACCTGATTCTTTTTCCGACGGTGGGAAACATAATGAACTTGAAGCTGCGGTTAATCAGGCATTGTCGATGGTTGACGACGGCGCCGATATTATCGACGTGGGAGCTGAATCAACCCGACCCTATGGCTCGGTGAAAATTAACGCGGCGGAAGAAATGAATCGTCTATTGCCGGTGTTGGAAAAAATATTGGCCGCGGTGAATGTGCCGGTATCCATTGACACATACAAAAGTGAGGTAGCGTCAAAGGCACTGGCGATGGGCGCACATATCATCAACGACATTTGGGGCTTGCAGCAGGACGCAGCAATGGCTGAGGCAGTTGCTGCCCAGGGTGTTCCTGTTGTGGTGATGCATAATCGGCCGTCGACGGAATCAAAAAGGGATATCATGAGTGAAATTGCAGATTTTTTTCAGCACAGCATTGAGATCGGTTTGCGGGCCGGCATCAGTGAAGATCGCTTCATTATAGATCCCGGCATCGGCTTTGGGAAAAATTCCCTGCAGAATCTGGAGATTCTAGGGCGTTTATCTGAATTGAAATCTTTAGGATATCCCATATTAGTGGGGACATCTCGCAAACGGTTCATCGGCGAAATTCTTGGACTACCGGTCGATGAAAGGGCAGAAGGAACGGGTGCGACAGTGGTGCATTCCATCATGAATGGCGCTTCGATCGTTCGGGTACACGACGTGAAAATGGCGAAGCGAATGGCGGGAATGGCTGATGCATTGCAGGGGTGGAGGAGATACGGCCGTGGATAAGGTGACATTGTCCAATATGAAATTTTTTGGTTATCATGGATGCGATGAGCATGAACAGCGAAATGGACAAACTTTTGAGACTGATGTGGAGCTTATGGCTGACTTGCAGACGGCGGGGCAGACTGACCAGTTATGTGACGCCGTTAATTATGTGGATATTTTTGAGAAGATCAAGCAGGTGATGGAGAAGGAACGGTATGATTTGCTGGAGCGGGTTGCCCATCGGGTAGCGGAATGCGTGCTGGAAGATTGCCGCATCAACGCTGTTGTTGTAAGAGTGCGCAAGCCTGCAGTTCCGCTGAGCGGGATGATAGACTGGGTGCAGGTCGAAATCCGCAGGGATCGGGGATCATGATTATCCTCGGATTAGGAACGAATATGGGGGATCGGGAACATAACCTACAGCAGGCGCTGAAACTGATGGCAACGGATGGGGACGTTGAAATTTGCCAGGTGTCTTCCATCTACGAAACTGCTCCGTTTGGCGTGACGGACCAACCGGATTTTTTGAACATGACTGTTAGCGTACAGACCCGTTTGACGCCACAGGAACTGCTGCATAAATGTCTTGCCGTGGAAAAAGAGATGGGACGAATAAGGACGCGACATTGGGGGCCTCGTATCATTGATATAGACCTGTTGTTTTTTGATGAGGTACAACTTGTAAGTGAGGAACTAACCCTGCCTCATCCCGGAATCCTGCAGCGTGCATTTGTGTTGATTCCGCTGCGGGACATTGCACCGAATCTGTCATTAGCAAATGGACGAACGACAACGGAGATGGTGTTTGAATTCGAGAACCTTGCAGGACAGGAAGTTCACAGACGGAAAAAAGTTGCATGGAATTCTTGAACAAAATGTTTTGTGTGAAGTAGGGCGGGCAGGCGCAGCTTGTCCGTTTTTTTTTTGCTTGACCCCGCTTTCAATGCGGGACTATAATAGGGACCATATTGTCGGTCCATGTAAGGATGATGGATGACATG
Organism: Negativicutes bacterium; assembly: GCA_035560855.1. Taxonomy (GTDB): domain Bacteria; phylum Bacillota; class Negativicutes; order UBA1444; family UBA1444; genus UBA1444. Next base: position 14,100 of record DATMYT010000108.1, read on the forward strand.
AAACATATTTATGAAGCGATGTTGCTGTTGACACCGGGAATTGGCCGGGTTAAGCTGAAAAGGCTGATAGAGCATTTTGGCGACGCACAAGTTGTTTGGAATTCAAAAAGACAGGAATTAGCGGAGTCCGGCATTCTTGGAATAAAAGAAATTGATGTCGTTGAATCTCTACGTGACCAAATGAATGCCGCAGATGTTGCAAAGCACTGGACGCAAATGGGGGTTCAGGTTTGCAGCTTGCAGGATGAAAACTATCCGGCGTTATTACGAAATATTTTTGACCCGCCGTTCTTGTTGTTTTATCGTGGATGTCTGCATGAAAACTCCTTGTGCGTTGCTGTTGTGGGATCACGGCGTTCTACTCCATACGGTAGAAATGTCGCTCGATCTTTTAGTGAAACAATGGCTCGCACAGGGGTTACCATAGTCAGCGGAGCCGCTCGCGGCATTGATACAGAAGCTCATGAAGGCGCGTTGGCGGCTGGCGCGGCGACTGTTGCGGTTCTGGGGTGTGGTGTGGATATCGCTTATCCTGCAGAGAATTCTCGCTTGCTCGAACAGATTGCTGTTGATGGATGTGTTCTATCGGAATATCCACCGGGAACACCACCTTCGTCAGGTCATTTTCCGGCTCGCAATCGGATTGTTGCTGGTATGTCTGTCGGCGTGCTGGTTGTTGAAGCAAGGGAGAAAAGCGGTGCACTCATTACTGCTGATTTTGCTCTCAACGAAAACAGGGATGTCTATGCAATCCCCGGCAGCGTATTTTCAAATGCCAGTAGAGGAACCCATCGTCTTATCCAACAAGGGGCCCGCCTGGTTAGCAGCGCGGAAGATTTGCTTGGAGAACTGGGTTTGCACAATGCAGACTCGCAGAATGGAACCCAAGCAGGATTAAGCGTAACAGAAAAAAGAGTGCTACGTGAACTATCTCAATCGGAAGAAACGTCTGTCGATACATTGGTCATGCGCCTGAATATGGAGGCGTCCGAGATTGTCGTGATCCTGTTGCAGCTGGAAATGGCAGGATACGTGGTAAAAGATTCTGTAGGATATATTAGAGCTGCCAAGGAGTGAATACGAGTGGCAAAAAATCTTGTTATCGTGGAGTCGCCAGCCAAAGCGAACACGATCGAAAAATACCTCGGAAAATCCGAATACATGGTTAAAGCGACGATGGGCCATCTGCGGGATTTGCCCAAAAGCCAGTTCGGAATCGACGTTGATAACGGGTTCGAGCCGAAATATATTACGGTTCGGGGCAAAACGGCTCTGGTTAAAGAGCTGAACAAATTGGCCGGACAGGCAAAAACTGTTTATCTCGCAACTGACCCTGACAGAGAGGGAGAAGCGATTGCCTGGCATTTGGCAACGTTGCTCAAAATATCTCCGGAAGATGCCTGCCGCATTGAATTTAACGAAATTACCAAGACTGCTGTTGGTGAAGCCATCAAACACGCTCGCAAAATTGATGACGATATGGTTAACGCCCAGCAAACCCGACGGATTCTTGACCGTCTTGTTGGCTATAAACTAAGTCCCTTGTTATGGAAAAAAGTAAGACGTGGATTGAGTGCCGGTCGCGTTCAAACCGTTACTGTACGTTTAATCTGCGATCGCGAACGAGAAATCGAAGCATTTCAAGTAACGGAATATTGGTCCATTCATGCAATACTGCAGAAAAAGGATTCCAGCGAGGTTTTTGAAGCTGAATTAACTACGGTTGAGGGTCAAAAACCGGAAATTTCTTCGCAAGAAGTTGCCATGACTATTCGTCAGGATCTAGTTGATGCAACATTTCAGGTTATGGAAGTCAAACGTCGTGACCGTCAACGAAAACCTTATCCACCCTTTATCACAAGTACCTTGCAACAGGATGCTTCACATAAATTGGGCTTCAGCGCAAAGAAAACCATGATGCTGGCGCAACAATTATATGAAGCGGGTTATATCACCTATATGCGAACAGATTCGACTCGTGTTTCCACTGTTGCGCAAGAAGAGGCCAAACAATGGGTGATGGAGCATCTTGGGACCGCGTATCTACCGGAAATCGCTCCACAGTACGCCAAGAAAAGTGCTCAGGATGCCCATGAAGCGATACGTCCATCAGAACCGAAAACAGCAGTTGATCAACTTCCCGCAGCAAGCAATCGGGATCAGAAGCGACTGTATGAGCTGATTTGGAAACGGTTTATTGCCAGCCAAATGAAGCCTGCCATATTCGATACCGTCACGGCGGAAATTTCGGCTGGAAAGTATGGGTTACGGGCATCTGGATCAATTTTGCGGTTCGCTGGTTTCATGAAAGTTTATGCAGATACGCTGGAGAACGAAGCCAAACAGGACCAAGACAAGTCTTTGCCGCCATTAGAAAAAGGTCAAGCTATGGCAGCGCAGGATATTAAATCTGTGCAACATTTTACCGAACCCCCGCCGCGCTTCACAGAAGCCGCACTGATTAAACTGCTGGAGGAAAAGGGGATCGGCAGGCCGAGTACATATGCGCCAACAATTGACACCATACAAGCGCGCGGATATGTGATAAAGGAAGAAAAAAAGTTTTTGCCTACGCCGTTGGGCTTTATTGTGGTTGATTTGTTGCGGGAATATTTTCCGGCGATCGTGGATGTGGATTTTACGGCGAACATGGAAAACAACTTGGACGAAATTGCCCAAGGTGCTATAGAATGGCGACAATTACTGCAGGATTTCTATGGACCGTTCATTGAGACTATCGGGCGGGTGGAGAAGGATGCTCCTCGGGTCCAAGTGCCAGAAGAAATCACCGATATCGCCTGCGAGAATTGTGGCGCCCCCATGGCTGTGAAACACGGACGTTTTGGAGCCTTTCTGGGTTGCACAAAATTTCCGGAATGCCGGACTACCCGGCCGATTACCAAAGATGCCGGAGTTGCCTGCCCTCTGTGTGAAAAGCCGGTGGTGATACGCAAATCGAAAGCTGGCCGCCCTTTCTTTGGATGTAGCGACTACCCCCAATGTACCTTTATTTCATGGAACAAACCTACAGGAGAGTTGTGTGCTGTATGCGGCTCCTTTACAGTTGAAAAAAAATATAAGAATCAGCCGCCAGGGGTGGAGTGCAGCAATAACGAATGTCCAACCCGAGCAGGAAAAGAAAATGGAGACGCGGCAGCGAAGACTGCATCTGAGGCAAAGGCGCTGTCGATAAAAAAAACGACTTCAAAAATTTCTACTACACAAACTACAACTAAAAAGAGCGCGGCCTCAAAAAAAACAGCAGTGCGAAAACCCGCGAAGAAGGCCGAACCAAAGGCTAAGAACAAGCCTACTGCAGCTAAACGCAAGTCTCCAACGAAATAAACTTTTTTGAAAACAATTATGAAAAGTGTGACAA
>DATMYT010000109.1:0-3247 GCA_035560855.1 Negativicutes bacterium
TATTTTATTTGTGGTATTGCTTCTCTTTTACATTACATCTACTACTTTTGCCGCCGTCAACCACAAGTTTTTCCATGCGGATAAACAAACATTTGATCCTGAAACCGGCCTATATACGATCACCGGCAATATTGTCATCAACGTTGGCAGTGGAACTATTCAGGGAGATAGAGCTCAGGTTAAACTTTCAACCTTGGAATTTTTTGGCACAGGCGGTTGGTTTTTGGAACAAGAAGGAGTGTCGTTCAGAGGAGAAAAGGTTTATGTCGTTTTTAACAAAAGTGTAGCAATGATTGAAGGTGGAGCTGACTTTCAACGCGCCAATTTGCAGATCACCTCAGACAAGGTGGATTATAATTGGAAATCAAAAATTGCCGAATTTAAGAACAATGTAAAAATTGTACAGGATGGAAAGGGAGTGGAAATGCCGGGGTCTGTAAAATACAATGTAGAAACCGGAGCATTTGTGAACTAATTCAAGCTTATTCTGATGAATAAGGTCGAAACCGCTTTAGACGCAGAGCATTCAGGACAACTGATACAGAACTGAATGCCATGGCTGAGCCTGCTAGTACCGGGGTGAGATAGCCCGATGCGGCAAGCGGTATCCCCAGCGAGTTGTAAACCAGCGCCCAAAACAGATTTTGTTTGATATTTCGCATGGTTGCCTTGCTCAAGCGAATTGATGCTGCGATGCCGCTCAAATCGCCTCGCATGAGCGTGATATCAGCCGCTTCAATCGCTACGTCGGCTCCGGTACCGATGGCAAAGCCCACATCGGCTGTAGCAAGAGCCGGCGCATCGTTAATGCCGTCTCCCACCATGCCGACGACCTTGCCTTCTCGCTTCAAGGCCTCCACTTTTTCCGCTTTGTGCTCAGGCAAAACTTCCGCCAGCACATTTTTTATTCCAATGCTGCTCGCGATCGCTTGAGCTGCCCGTTCATTGTCACCGGTGATCATCCAAACTTCAATGCCAAGATTTTGTAACTCAGCTATGGCTTGGGCCGAGTTTTCCTTCACCGTATCGGCTACGGCAATCAAGCCCTTCAGAGATTGCCCCATGGCCAGCATCATGACGGTTTTTCCTTGTTGTTCCAACCGTTCAATTTCGCTCACCGCTGCTTCGAAGGCAATATTGTTTTCCTGCATCAACCTGCGTGTACCGACGAGAACTTCCTGCCCTTCAATGACGGCTTTCACACCTTGGCCGGGGATGGCTATAAACGATTCGAGGTCTTCCAGAGATAAACTTTGATCCTGTGCATATTTTACAATCGCTTGCGCCAACGGATGCTCGGAACTTTTCTCCACCTGCGCAGCTACTTTTAACAGGTTGCCCGCAGAAAGCTCGGAGAGGGTGACGATGTCGGTAACCGTTGGCTGCCCCTTGGTAATAGTACCGGTCTTATCCAGAACAATCGTTGTCAAACGGTGCGCGTTTTCCAGATGTTCTGCGCCTTTGATTAATATGCCGTTTTCGGCGCCTTTACCAGTTCCCACCATGATGGAGGTTGGCGTAGCTAAGCCCAGAGCACACGGACAGGCAATGACCAAAACCGCCGTGAAATTCACCAAAGCACGGGGGAAATTACCTGGATCGAGTAAAAAATACCAACCGAGGAAAGTAAGCACGGCAATGGCTACGACGGTGGGAACAAAGTAGCCTGACACAACATCGGCAAAACGTTGTATTGGAGCTTTGGAACCCTGCGCTTCCTCAACGATCCGCACAATTTGAGCTAAAGCAGTGTCTTTGCCAACTTTGGTCGCTACGAACTTGAAAGCACCAAATTTATTGATCGTTGCGCCGACCACCGCATCACCGGCTTTTTTATCCACGGGGAGACTTTCACCTGTTAACATGGACTCATCCAAGGTTGAGGTTCCTTCCGTAATTGTGCCGTCAACCGGGACTTTCTCGCCCGGCTTGACAACGATTACGTCACCGACCATGACCGCTTCAATGGAAATGTCAACTTCTTCTCCGTCCCGAAGTACCCGGGCTGTCTTGGGTTGTAGTCCCATTAATGCTTTGATGGCTTCAGAAGTACGGCCTTTGGCGATTGCCTCCAGCAATTTTCCGAGGATAATCAGCGTGATGAGAATAGCCGATGTTTCAAAATACAAATGGGGATCACCGGTCAACACATTCGCAATACTGTAAAAATAAGCGGCGGAGGTCCCGAGAGCCACTAATACGTCCATATTGGCGCTACCATTTCTCAAGGCAGACCAGGCGCCCCGATAAAACGGCCAGCCGGCAACGAATTGTACAGGTGTAGCCAGTATCAGTTGCAGATAGGGGTTCATCAACAACTTGCTTATACTTCCCATAAAGCCAACGGAATGTAACACCATGCCCAACAATAAGGGGAAGGAGAGTACTGCCGACAAGGTCAGACGCAACCGTTGCCCTCGAATTTCAGCCAGACGCACTTTCTTTTCACGGTCGACTTCGTGGGCATCGGCCAGATTATGAGCTTCATATCCCAGCTTTTTTACTTTGTCCTGAATCTGGCTGACGCTCAGTTCATGGGCATTATACTCAACTGTTGCTTTTTCTGCAGCTAGATTGACGTTAGCGCTATATACCCCCAGCATTCCATTCAGTGCTTTCTCGATCCGGGTTGAGCAAGCGGCACAGCTCATACCGGAAATTTTGAATTCAGCCTTGTCAGTAATGACCTGATAACCGAGATCTTCTACTTTTTCGGCGATAGTCTTAAGGCTGACTTGTGTCGGATCATAGGTAACACTAGCCTTTTCGGCCGCGAAATTCACCACGGCCTTGTCTACGCCTGAAAGCTTGGACAAGCCTTTCTCGATCCGATTTGCACAAACCGCACAGGTCATCCCGGATATTTTCAAGGTTACCGAATTCAATTTATTGCTTGATGTTTCTGTTGTCACAATCATCACGTCCCTATTTGTTGAACTGCTTCAAAACATGCATCAGTTCATCGATGCTCTGGTCAGCACGATCTTCTTTGATTGCTGTGACTACGCAGCTTTTAGTATGACTTTCCACGATGATCAACGCCACTTTATTCAATGCGGCGCGGGCGGCTAAAATTTGCTGCAGCACATCGACACAATACCGTCCATCGTCCAACATTTTATCAATACCGTTGATTTGCCCGGATATTTTTTTCAAGCGCAGTTTTAGCTCGGCTTTTTCTTTGTCGACCAGCACATAGTTACCCTCTTTCATTTTTCAATACCATACCCCTGTACCGTATATATTA
>DATMYT010000110.1:0-7310 GCA_035560855.1 Negativicutes bacterium
GAGGCTGCAGGACTGGGGGATGCCAAGGTGCTGGTGGCTCATGGCATTCATAATGTATCCAATATTTTGGAACAGGTAGCTGTCGGAAAACTAAATGACGTGGATTTCATCGAATGTCTGTCCTGCGCCGGTGGATGCATCGGCGGACCTTTGACTGCCATCAATCGGTTTGTGGCAGAGAACTCACTGAAGCAACGTTTGAAAACCATGCGTGCCAACGAATGCTGGACGTCCGCCAAACCGATCGGTGAAGAACAAGCGCGACTGGCATTGCACCAGGGGCGTGTGATCGAGCCCCGGCCTGCTATGAAGCTTGACGACGATATTTATGTTGCCATGCAAAAAATCGAGTTAATCGATGATACCCTCAAACGCTTGCCCGGCCTGGACTGTGGGTCCTGTGGCTCACCGACATGTCGAGCGTTGGCTGAGGATATTGTACAAGGAACTGCCAGCGAAACTGATTGCGTGTTCCGTCTTCGAGAGATGGTTCGGGATTTGGCCGAAGAAATGGTGAGCTTATCGGCAAAATTACCTCCGTCCCTAAACAAGGAAGCTGTATATAAGGATTCTTCGGAACCCGGTCGTGAAGAACGCACAAAGGACCACGTGAAAAGAATGGATCGGGGGTGATATGATCGTGACCGTACGGGAAATGATTGATGCATTGGAATTGACGGTGGTATCAGCTGGGGGAGCATTGGATGAGCCTTTGACAGGCGGCTATGTGTCGGATTTGCTCAGCCATGTAATGGGACAGGCGAAAGTCGGGCAAGTTTGGATTACTATGCAGGGACATCAGAATATTGTGGCAGTGGCTTCTTTGATTGGACTAGGCGCGGTGATCGTTGCCGGCGGAATCGAGCCGGAGGAGCAAACGATTGCCAAGGCAAATGAGCAGGAAGTGGTGCTGTGCAAAACTAAGCTGCCAACGTATGAGGTTGCCGGCCGGTTATATCAGTTGGGCATTGCGGAAAAATGATGCGTTGGTTTCGGGCTGATCTGCATGTACACACTTTGTTATCACCGTGTGCTGCTGTAGAGATGACGCCCCGAAATATCGTCAGGCATGCGCTAGCGGCCGGCATTGATATCGTGGCGATTACCGATCATAATGCAGGCGATAATGTCGTCGCTGCGATGCGTGCCGCCGAAGGAACTACAGTCACAGTGTTACCCGGAATGGAAGTGCAGACACAGGAAGAAGTCCATTTGCTGGTGTTGTTTGAGAAAATGCGTGACTTCATGAAATGGTGTGAATTTGTTGCACTTCACCGCAGTTCCTTGCGCAATGATGAAAAAAAGTTTGGCGCGCAGTTTGTTGTGGATGAAGAAGATGAACTGATCCGAACGGAAGAGTGTATGCTACTGGCGTCAACGGATCTGGGCATCGATGAAGTGGTGGCTCAGGCAGCAGCACTTGACGGGATTATAATTGCTGCTCATGTGGACAGACCGGCGTACAGTCTGCTATCCCAGCTTGGGTTTATTCCGCCGGAAGCGATGCCGGACGCAGTGGAGGTTTCTCGTAATACACAGTGGGAGCAGGCAAGGATAAAGTTTCCGGCGATTGGGACGTTGCCGGTCATCATTTCATCCGATGCCCATACGATAGATGATTTTGTTTCAGGCCCCAAAACGATGTTCCTCATGGAAGCGCCGAATCTTTCTGAAATACGGCAGGCACTGATTTCGAAAGATGGTAGGCGTATCCATCGGTAAACTATAACGGAACATAGAACCAAGGAGGATGAAGAATGGAAAACAAAGAAACCCAAGGCTGTTGCTGTGGTGGCGACAAAGACCGGTTCACCAAAGTCGATGCAATTCTAGAACGCTTCAAGGGTGTCAAGGGTGCATTGATCCCCGTTCTCCAGGAAGCTCAACATGCCTATGGCTTCCTGCCCAAGGATGTAATCGCTCGTATTGCACAAACACTCAAGATCCCGGTCAGTCAGGTATTCGGCGTCGTAACATTCTATTCGCAGTTTCATCTGAATCCCCGTGGACGCAACATCATTCGAGTTTGCCAAGGGACGGCCTGCCATGTTCGCGGCGCCAAAGCGGTGCTCAAAGCGGTGGAAGATGAGCTGCACATTGTTCCAGGCCAGACAACAGCAGATGAACGCTTTACGCTGGAAACGGTGGCTTGCCTGGGTGCCTGTGGACTAGCGCCGGTCATGATGATTAACGACGACACCCATGGACGATTGACGCCCGAGTCGGTATGCACATATCTCGAGCGGTATCAATAAGCTCGCAGATGTATGCATGAACTTTCACTGCACATTTTGGATATTGTTGAGAACTCTACCGGCGCCGGGGCTGACACGGTCACGGTAAATGTGGAGGAAGATTCGCGCCGCGATGAAATGCGAATCCGAGTCGAAGATAATGGCCGGGGCATGGACGCTGCCATGGTATCTCAAATAAGAGATCCCTTCGTTACGACACGGTCAACCCGAAAAGTTGGACTGGGATTGCCTTTGATGGATATGACAACCCATATGTGCGACGGAAATCTACGGATAGAATCGGTTGTAGGCGTTGGAACAACAGTAGAAGCCCTTTGGCGTCTGGATCACATGGACCGCCCGCCACTCGGAAATATGGCGGCAACGCTAAAGACAATCCTGGTGATGAATCCCGATATTCATTTTCGGTATTGCCATAGGGTTGGCGAACGGTCATTCACATTAGACTCTCGGGAAATCCGCACGGCGTTGGGGGACCTGCCGCTGACGCAGCCGGAAGTTCTAGAGTGGCTCGATGGGTATCTCAAGGAAAACCTGAGTATTTTATACGGAGGTAAGTAAGCATGAAAACGGTGGAAGACCTCAAGCGGCTACGCGAACAACTACAGTCCGACAATCGAATTCGTCATTCTGCAGGGACGCAGATTATTGTCGGCATGGGAACATGCGGTATTGCAGCTGGTGCGCGCGAAGTGCTCACTGCGATTCTGGACGAAATTGCCAAGAATAACATTCAGGATGTCAACGTGACTCAGACCGGCTGCATCGGCATGTGCGAACAGGAAGTGCTCGTAGATATCGTCAGAAAGGACGAACCTCGCATTAGCTATGGCAGAGTCACGCCCGATTTCATTCCTACGCTGATTTCGGAGCATGTGGTCAATGGTAGGATCGTCGAAGAACGTGTTCTCGGCAAGATTACGAAGTAGTCGAATTCAGACTGCGGGAGGGAATTAAGGATAATGAAACATATCAGATCACATGTGCTTGTCTGTGGTGGCACGGGATGTGCTTCGTCCGGTTCCAAGAAAGTGATGGAATCGCTGAAACAAGAACTGGAATTGAAGGGCCTCGAATCAGAAGTAAAGATCGTGGAAACCGGTTGCCACGGATTCTGTGAAATGGGCCCCATCATGATCATCTATCCGGAAGGCACGTTCTATTGCCGGGTTCAACCGGAAGACGTTCCAGAAATCGTGGATGTGCATATCTATAAAGGCCGTATTGTTAATCGCCTGCTCTATAAGGAACCCATTTCACATGAAATGATTCCTAACTTTGAACATATGCAGTTCTACAAAAAACAGATGCGCAGAATTTTGACCAATTGTGGACATATCAATCCCGAAATTATCGAGGAGTATATTGCAGTCGGCGGCTATGCTGCGCTAGGTAAGGCTCTCACGGAAATGAAGCCGGAAGAAGTCGTTGCCGAAGTTAAGAAGTCGGGACTGCGTGGCCGCGGGGGCGCTGGTTTTCCGACCGGTCTGAAATGGGAGTTTGCGCGGAATGCTCCCGGCACCCAGAAATATGTTGTCTGCAATGCGGACGAAGGCGACCCCGGCGCTTTCATGGACCGGAGCGTCCTCGAAGGAGATCCTCATCGAGTGCTTGAAGGGATGGCTATCTGCGGGTATGCCATGGGAGCCAGTGAAGGTTATGTTTATTGTCGCGCTGAGTACCCATTGGCAATCAAACGGCTTCACATAGCAATCGGACAAGCGATGGACATGGGATTATTGGGAGACAATATTTTTGGCTCCAACTTCAGTTTTCATATTAAAGTCAAGGAAGGCGCCGGTGCTTTTGTCTGTGGCGAAGAAACCGCACTACTTGCATCGATTGAAGGAAAACGGGGTACGCCAAGACCACGACCGCCGTTCCCGGCGATATCCGGTCTGTGGGGCAAGCCCACCAACATCAACAACGTGGAAACTTTCGCTAACGTGCCCAACGTTATTGTTGATGGCGCAGAGGCCTATGCTTCCGTGGGAACGCCAAAAAGCAAAGGCACCAAAGTGTTTGCCCTGACAGGGAAAATTAATAATACTGGCTTGGCCGAAGTTCCAATGGGAATTTCCATGCGCGAGATCATTTATGAAATTGGCGGCGGCATTCCGGACGGCAAGAAGTTCAAGGCAGTTCAGATTGGAGGCCCTTCCGGCGGATGTCTGCCGGAAAACATGCTGGATTTACAGATCGATTATGAATCGTTAATTGCGGCAGGCGCCATGATGGGTTCCGGTGGCCTTGTGGTCATGGATGAAACAACCTGTATGGTGGATGTGGCTCGTTTTTTCCTGAATTTCACGCAGAAGGAATCCTGCGGCAAGTGTACGCCGTGCCGCGAAGGGACCATGCGCATGCTGGAGATTCTGACCCGTATTACCGAAGGGCAGGGTCGTGAAGGCGACATTGAGCTGCTCGAAAGTCTGGCGAAAAACATCAAGGCGGCTTCGCTATGTGGTCTTGGGCAGACTGCTCCCAATCCGGTGCTCAGCACGCTGCGGTATTTCCGGCATGAATATGAAGCCCACATCAGGGACAAGAAGTGTCCGGCAGGAGCCTGCACCAAACTGTCAGGCTATCAGATCACGGAGCTGTGTAAGGGTTGTGGACTGTGCAAAAAAGCCTGTCCGGTTGAAGCTATTACTGGTGAAATCAAGGGTCAACATGTGATCAATCAGGAAAAATGCATCAAATGTGGCGCATGTATGGCTAAGTGTCCGTTTAAAGCAATTATTAAGGGCTAAGGCATCGAAAGGAGAGCATGATACCGTGGATATGGTTAATGTAACAATCGACGGGCATAAACTGCAGGTGCCCAAAAGCGCCACAGTGTTGACTGCCGCAAAGACCGGTGGAATCAACGTGCCCAGTCTTTGCTATCACCCCGAACTCCGGCCGGAAGGCGCTTGCCGCGTCTGTTTGGTAGAAGTGGAAGGCGCCAAAACGTTGGTCGCTTCCTGTGTATATCCTGTCAACGAGGGAATGATCGTGCATACGAACACGCCTGCCGTACGGGAAGCACGCAAAACGGTCGTTGAACTACTGCTGGCCAATCACCCGCAGGACTGCCTGTCATGCCAACGTAATACGAATTGCGAATTGCAGACTATGGCGGCAGACTTGGGCATTCGCAAGGTGCGCTTCAATGGCGTGAAGAAAAATCTGCCGCTTGATGCCAATAATCCGGCGCTGGTGAGAGACCAGAACAAATGCATCCTGTGTGGACGCTGTATTAAGGCCTGCAGTGACCGGCAGGGTGTAGATGTATATAGTTTTGCAAAACGCGGTTTTGACACAATTGTTACTCCTGCCTTTGAAGTGGGACTGGAAAAGTCGCCCTGTACATACTGCGGTCAGTGCGCCAGCGTGTGTCCGACGGCAGCCATCGTGGAAAAGGATGACACACAATCTGTCTGGAATGCGCTCAGTGATCCCACAAAGCATGTTATCGTGCAGACTGCGCCGGCGACGCGCGTGGCTCTTGGCGAAGCTCTGGGAATGAAGAGCGGTTCCGTCGTTACAGGAAAAATGGTGGCATCGCTGCGACGGATCGGTTTTAACAAAGTATTTGACACCGACTTCACGGCCGACCTTACGATCATGGAAGAAGGGCATGAATTGCTGCACCGTCTGCAAAACGGCGGGACGTTGCCGATGATTACTTCTTGTAGCCCAGGGTGGGTCAACTTCATCGAATTGCAGTATCCTGATTTGCTGCCGCATCTGTCAACGGCAAAATCACCTCAACAGATGTTTGGCGCTCTGTCCAAAACCTATTATGCTGAAAAAACCGGTATTGATCCCATGGATATCGTATCTGTATCTATCATGCCTTGCACTGCAAAAAAAGCGGAAGCCGTCCGACCGGAGTTTTCCACTCGTGGGCTACAGGACGTGGACTTTGTCCTGACAACCCGTGAATTGGCCCGTATGATCAAAGAAGCAGGTATCGATTTTGCCACAGTGTCAGCGGAAGAGTATGACGCGCCTTTTGGAATTGGAACAGGAGCCGGAGTAATATTCGGGTCGTCGGGCGGCGTTATGGAAGCGGCACTGAGAACGGTTGTAGAGGTAGTCACGGGCAAAGAACTGGAATGCATCGACTTCAAGGAAGTTCGCGGCCTGGCTGGAATCAAGGAAGCAGCAGTGCCTGTAGGGGATCTGACGGTCAAGGTTGCAGTGGCAAACACACTGTCCAATGCCCGGATTATGATGGAGAAAATTCGAGCTGGCGAGGCGGACTATCAGTTCATCGAAATCATGGCCTGCCCAGGAGGTTGCATCGGTGGTGGCGGCCAACCAGTGCCTGTATGTGAAGAAACTCGCCTGAACCGGATTGCTGCCATTTATGAATGCGATCAGAGTTCACAGCTTCGCAAATCTCATGAAAATCCGGCAGTTAAGGAACTCTACGATACATGGCTTGGTAAACCGCTTGGCGAAAAATCACATCATCTGCTCCATACACATTACAAGGAGCAGATCAGGTGTTGAATTCTTCCAAGCAGGGCAATATCTCCCGTGCGACGGTAGATCGGTTGCCGCTATATTTCCGAACCCTCCGGCTGATCAAGTCGGAGGGTTCGGAAATTGTGTCTTCCGAAGAACTTGGCAATCGCATCGGTGTGACACCGGAGCAAATACGCAAAGATTTGGCCGGGTTTGGCGCTTTTGGGAAAAAAGGCGTCGGGTATCATGTCACTGAGCTGTTGAATAATATTGGAGCTATTCTTGGCTTGGATCGCCGCTGGAACATAGCGATTGTCGGAGTGGGGCATCTTGGTTGGGCTTTGGCCAATTACCGAAATTTTGCGTCACTGGGGTTTCATTTGGTAGCTTTGTTTGATCAAAATCCGGCCATCGTTGGGCAAATCATCAATGGTGTGGAGGTTTTATCGGCAACTAATCTCGAACAAACTATTGCGGAACGCAACATCCAAATTGGCGTAATTGCTGTGCCCGCCGGAGAGGCGCAATCGGTGACGGATCGAATGGTTGCAGCCGGCGTAACCGGAATATGGAATTTTGCGCCAGTACGAATCCGAG
>DATMYT010000111.1:0-2404 GCA_035560855.1 Negativicutes bacterium
GAACATAGCAGTGGAGCGGCAAAGGAACTAATGGGACATCAAATGGCCGGTCTGATCCAAGAGCGGGCCTTGCATGATGAGTTGCTGCGAATTATCCGGGATAAAAAAATCGTGCCGGTTTTCCAACCCATTGTGAGTCTAAAGGATGGCGAAATTATGGGATATGAGGCTTTGGCGCGCGGCCCTTCCGACAGTCCGCTGCATATGCCGGCCCAGCTTTTTTCCGTGGCGGTTAAACACAAAATGTTGTTGGCGCTAGAGCACATATGCCGTGAGGTATCCATACAGCAAACCCAAATGCTGGCTCCGGGGCAACAGTTGTTTCTCAACGTCACGCCTGAAGTAATCAATGATCCGGAGTTTCGAAACGGGCGCACTAAGCAGGTGGTGCTGCACCATGGGCTGATCCCCGAACAGATTACCTTTGAAATTACTGAGCGGACTGCCATCAGTGATTTCGGAAATTTCACCCGCGCCCTACACCATTATCGCACACAGGGCTATTGCATCGCCGTTGATGACGCTGGAGCAGGATATTCCAGTCTGCAAGCCATTGCGGAACTGTACCCGGACTTTATTAAACTGGATATGTCGATCGTACGGGATATTCACAACAACCCGTTCAAAATTGCCATATTGGAAGCCTTAGTCAATCTGGCTTCTGCCATGAACAGCAAAATTATCGCCGAAGGCGTAGAAACGATGGATGAACTTCTTACCGTCATGAAACTGGGTGTCGGGTATGCGCAGGGCTTCTTCTTTGCACGTCCATCCAATCCTCCAGCGCAAATTGCCGAAGAAGCACTCGACGTGATCCGGAAATTTCGCAAAAAGGAAGCAGGGCGGCGGGCCAAAGAGGTAGGGACTTCCCTCGGGCGAGTCATTGGAGACATCATCGAGCATGTACCGACCGTAAATCCGGAGACGACGACAGAACAAGTGGAAGATCGATTCGCCGCCAGTTCCGTGCGTGGCGTTGTGGTTCTACAGGGCAGTAAACCTGTGGGGCTGGTAATGAAAAATCGGCTATACTTTCATCTCGGTTCTTATTATGGAGTTTCCTTGTATCACAAACGGCCGGTGGAACTAGTGATGGACACATCTCCGCTCATTGTCAATGCCGAACTGCCGCTTGAAGCGGTTTCGAAAATAGCGATGAGCCGGGAAGAATCCAATTTGTATGATTTGATTATTGTAGTTCAGGAGGGTCAATATGTCGGCGTGGTATCGATCATGAACCTGTTGAATAATATTACCCAGTTACAGGTTCTATGCGCCCACAATTCCAATCCTTTGACCGGATTGCCGGGCAATCTGATGATTGAGGAACAATTGCGGCGACTGTTGGCGACGGCAGCGGACTTTGCGGTGCTGTACATCGACTTGAACAATTTTAAGGCATATAACGATAAATACGGCTTTGAACGCGGCGACCAAGTTTTGCTGATGACGTCGGAGACCTTGAGCCGCAGCTTGGCGAGTGAAGGGCAGGGAGATGATTTTCTCGGCCATATCGGCGGTGACGATTTTCTCATCATAACGAGTCCGGATCGTGCAGAACGTGTGGCTGCCGCGATCATCGAGCTTTTTGATCAGGAGATTCGGTCGGCTTTTTCGGCGGAAGACTTGAAACGCGGCTGTATTCAAGTCAAAAACCGACGCGGCATTATGGAAAAGTTTCCGGTGACCTCGATTTCTGTTGCTGGGGTTACAAACAAGTACCGGGATTTTAAAAACTACTGGGAGATTCCAGAGGTGGCTGCTGAGTTGAAAAAGGCAGCCAAACAACAAAGCGGATCTTGCTTCGTGTTTGATCGGCGAAAAAATACTAAATGAGTTTTTGACGCCTGTTTGTTAAGGCAATGTTAACGTTGGGTTACCGGAATGCTGTGTTTTCCTGTATTTTATAAAGCCGTCAACATCTAGTCTGTAGACGCTGACGGCTCTTTTTGTGTTTTTAAAGTATGCTGAAATATGTCTAAAATTTTAGCGTTTTGGTATTTGTTTTGGTTTTTTAGAATGCGTATTACGTAGTTTTGTGGCAATAGCGTTTTCTATGGACTTGACTATTAAGGTTGTCGGAGGAGTTGTGGGTATTCATGGAAGGAAAAAGACCTCAGATAAGGCGGAAGATATCAGAGAGATTTTTATTAGTCCTAGATGTAAGCCTTTTGCGGCAGTGGACTTTTTATTTTTATAGACTTTGCAGTTGCAACGCGCATTCAATTATGAAATCGATAAAAAAGTTAAACGTTTTCCTTGTGAAGAGAGTTGGTGTTATTTGGCGACAAATGATTTTATGGCAGGGATTGGAATAATGGGCGCGAATAAAGCAAAGATGAGCACGCTTTTTACAGAGGCAATAGGTGGTAATTATCCATGAGCATTTCGAGAATTATCTGAT
>DATMYT010000112.1:0-2172 GCA_035560855.1 Negativicutes bacterium
CTATTACTGTAGTATTTTTTTCAGCGTGTTTCGATCGATTTGCAATCGCCGCGCCGTCCGTGCAATATTATTCCCCTCTTGCTCCAAAACCAAAACCGCTGCTTTATGTTTAATTTCATCCATCGTCCCAAGCAACAGGTCATTATCATTTACAGGTTTGACTTTCTCCGGCAAAACCGCGTGCTTATCCAGCATCAAGTCTACCGTATCAGGATCAACCCCGCCATTTTCGCTGGAAAGTACAATCCGTTCCACTACATTTTTCAATTCGCGGATGTTACCGATCCATTGGTGCTCCTGCAATCGTTCCATCACATCCATTGGCAGGCACATGTTTTTTTTACCGTACTGCTCGCAGTAGCGCCGCAGCAAGTACCTGGCCAATAACGCCACGTCCGCGCGGCGCTCCCGCAGAGGCGGCAACTTAATATTCAGCACATTAAGTCGAAAGTATAGATCAAGACGAAAATTCCCCTTCACGCCTTCGTTCCACAAATCCATATTGGTAGCCGCAATCACCCGGACATTGACCGGGATGATGCTGTCCGAGCCAATACGTCGAACTTGTTTTTCTTCCAATACCCTCAAAAGTCGGGATTGCAATTCTTTGTCCATATCACCGATTTCATCCAAAAAAATGGTGCCGTTGTGCGCGAGCTCGAACAACCCGCGCTTTCCTTCCTTGCGCGCTCCCGTGAAAGCTCCCCCGACATACCCGAACAACTCGCTTTCCAGCAATTGCCCCGGCAGTGCTGAACAGTTGATCGCCACAAACGCCTCCCGGTTCCTTGAGCTATAGTTGTGGATGCTCTGGGCAAAAAGCTCCTTGCCGGTGCCGCTCTCCCCCAATAGCAGCATAGTTGCGTCCGTTTGTGCGTATTTTTTTGCTATAACAATTATTTTCTTCAACTGAGGATCTTCCGTCAGTACATCTTCAAAATGGTACCGAGCAAACAAGCCACTATTAAATAACGTTTGGCGGATTTTTTGCTCCACGCTCTGGATCTTCGCCACTTCCTGAAATGTGGCAACCACCCCCTGTACTTGGCCTTCCATGATAATAGGCACCCGGTTGGTAACAATATAGCCCTTAGGGGTTTGCTGCAATTGTTCGAGTTCAGGTTGGCCCGTCTGCAGGACTTTGTCAATCCGGGTATTAGGAATAGCTTGACCGATCAGTGTTCCCAACACGTCTTTTTCTTTAAAGCCGAAAATTTCTTCCGCAACTAAATTAACCGCCGTGATGCGCCCCAATTCGTCGGTAGCAACCACCCCGTCATGCACGGAATGGATGATGGTTCGCAGTCGTTCATAAGCCCGACGTTCATTTTCACGTACCTGAACAATATGTCGCGCTTCTTCAACAGCTTGAATGATGGCTTCCTTGCCGGACTCCACCATCTGGATCTCGATGTTATCGACTTTCAGGCGACCTTTCACTAACGAATCGCCAATAACGACATCAATATTGTTTTCCGCCACCAATCGGCGAACTTCCAGCTGCGCCGCCTCCCAATCCTTGTCGAATTCTTCTGACGGGATAATCAGCTCTCGGATGGATAATCCAAATAATTCACCAAAAATGCGACAGCCACGAACAACATTCCGGTAACCGACGATGGCAATTTTGCGATTTTTCCCGATATAGGGATGAAGCGCACGCATCACATCATATCCAGTTACCTTGATCTCGACGATCGGAAGGTCTAGCTTACTGCGCAGTAAAGCCGCCGTGCCGCCACGACTGATAATAACCTCGGCGCCCTGGTGAATCAAGGTATCTGAAACACCCACCGCACCTTCTAATATAGCAACGGCAATAGGGAAATCAAGTCCCATCCCATCCCGAACCTCGGAAGCTACCTCGGCGAGTTCCGCATAGGGCGCAATAAATCCGATCATCATTCCCATCATTTTTCTCCTGTTTTTATGCCGTCGTTACTATCTGCTGTACGCGCCCTACAATCCCGGATGTCAGGCGAACCTTGATACCCCTGGAATGAACAGGACTGGAAGTCAGAATATCTTTCACGATTCCTTCCGTCAGTTGTCCGCTGCGCTGATGCGGTTTTTGTATGACTTTGACGGCAACGCCGGGTGTAATATTTTTCCTCTGTGTATGTGGCATAATTTTCTCCTTTATTTCTCCATCAGTGTATATCTATTATAAGA
>DATMYT010000113.1:0-8331 GCA_035560855.1 Negativicutes bacterium
CTATTATATTTTCTGCATTTCCTGGCGAAATCCTCCGTAAAAAAAAAGAAAAGGTGAACTGGCGTTCTGCCTGACATAACACGCAAGCAGAATATTGCAGATCACCCTCGCAAATATTAACAACCAGCGTTAAGAGCTGCCTTTGCAGCAGTTTGTTCCGCTTCTTTCTTCGATTTTCCGGTCCCTGACCCTAGAAATGTCCCATCAACCCAGACTTCGACTGAAAAAGTTCGATCATGGGGGGGGCCATCCTGTGCAACCAGTTGATAGCTGATTGCCCTCGGGCCTTCCTTTTGCAGTTCCTGCTGCAGCTGCGACTTAAAGTCCTGAATAAGGAATCCATTTTCCGCTTGACGCAGTGCATCGTTCAGCACTTTTTCGATAAATTCCTTTGCCTTTTCCATTCCTCGGTCCAGATAAATAGCGCCGAGCAAGGCTTCAAAAGCATCCGCAAGAATTGACGCAGGATATATGCCTTCCTGCGAGTATTCTCCACAGCCCAGCAACATATAATCCCCCAAACGAATGTTTTGGGCAGCCATCGCCAAGCTCCGCTCGCACACCACTGAGGCGCGCGCCTGCGTCATGACGCCTTCGTCCATGTCCGGCTTGACCCGAAACAGTATATCACTAACCACCATATCCAGCACAGCGTCCCCCAGAAATTCCAGTCGCTCGTTATGCTGTATGTGTAATTTTGATTGTTCATGGGCATAAGAAGAATGCACCAGTGCTTCGGCCAAAAGGTGGGGTGCGTTAAAAGAAAAACCGAGAGTCGTCATCAGCTGATTAAGTTGACGCTCCCGGTTCAGTTTATTTTTCAAATTTTTTGACAAGTAGAGTTGCATTATGACCGCCGAAGCCAAGTGAATTTGATAGGGCTGCCCGAACAACCTTGGCCCTTGCTTTATTTGGAACATAATCAAGGTCCAATTCTGGATCGACATTTTCATAGTTGATGGTCGGCGGCAACATGTCGTTTACAATGCTTAGTACCGTTGCAACACACTCAATTCCACCCGCTGCGCCAAGCAAATGTCCAGTCATTGATTTGGTCGAGCTGACGGCTAATTTTTTCGCATGATCGCCAAACAGCGACTTAATCCCGAGCGTTTCATTTTTGTCATTCAACGGCGTTGAAGTTCCATGCGCATTAATGTAATCAATATCTGTCACGGTCATGCCAGCGTCATTGATTGCAAGTTCCATGCACCGCGCTGCTTGAGCTCCTTCAGGAGCCGGAGCAGTAATATGATAGGCATCCGCATTCGATCCATAACCGGCAAGTTCTGCATAAATTCTAGCGCCACGGGCCAGTGCATGTTCCAAAGATTCGAGAACAACTACCCCCGATCCTTCACCCATGACAAACCCATCCCTTTCACTGTCAAAAGGACGGGAAGCTCTTTCAGGCGCATCATTGCGAGTCGATAAAGCTTTCATGGCGCAAAATCCGGCCATGCCCGCCGGAGAAATGGCAGCTTCGGTACCGCCTGCCACCATCACGTCTGCATCCCCGCGTTGAATAACCTTCATCGCATCGCCGATACAATTGGTCCCTGTGGCGCAGGCAGTCACAACACAACTGCACGGTCCCTGCAACCCAAAAGCGATGGAAACCTGTCCAGCCGCCATGTTGGCAATCATCATCGGGATGAAAAATGGACTAACGCGATTCGGACCTTTTTCAAATAAGGTTTTATATTGGTCATGCAGCGTATCCATTCCGCCGATGCCGGACCCGACATAGGCGCCGATCCGAGATCGATCTTCCATTTCCAGATTCATACCCGAATCTTCAAGAGCCATTCTGGCTGCTGCAATAGCAAACTGGGTAAAACGGTCCATCCGCCGAGCTTCTTTCTTATCAATGAACGCCGTAGGATCAAAATCTTTGACTTCACCAGCAATTTGTGCATCGTAGTCGCTTGCATCAAACCGGGTAATTTTTCCTATCCCGGACTGTCCAGCCAATAAGGCTTTCCAGAAAGCATCAGCTGTATTTCCGACCGGAGTAATCGCGCCCAATCCGGTAATGACAACGCGTTTTTTCAATTTATTCACTCCTCGTCATTCGGTCTCTTCCGCTTCTTTGACCAATGTAGCTATAAGCTCCTTGACTGGCAATATTTTGTCGATCTTATAAATATTTTCACCCGAAAACACCAAGCCGGTTTCCACATCTCCTTGTTGAGCACGAATGAGCGCCTTAATGATACAGAAATTTTGTGAACAATGTTTCAAACATGCATCGCAAGTTTCTGGCTTAGGCACAGTTCCATTAGCGATCTTCTCGGAAAACGGATTGCGGACTGCCTGTCCGGGAAGGCCGACAGGGCTCTTAATGAGCATAATATCTTCCCTGCGGGCTTTCAAGTAAAAGTCTTTCAATGCGGGCCCTGCATTTGATTCTTCAGTGGCGGCAAACCGGATTCCCATCTGTACACCATTTGCGCCGAGCCGAATAACCTCAACGATATCCCTGCCGTTCATCACGCCACCAGCACCGATTACTGGAATTTTTACAACTTCCCGCACTTCAGGCACGATAACCCGCATGGAACGATCCGTTCCCAGATGCCCACCGGCTTCCTTTCCTTCAACGATGACTGCCGCAGCTCCCAATACTTCGGAAATGCGAGCTAGTTTTGCACTGGAAACGATCGGAACGATCGGAGTTCCCGACTCTTTGCCCAATCCAAACATATCACGGGAAAAACCTGCCCCAGCCACCACGAGATCAATGCCCTCATCAATGGCCGTCTTTATCATAACTGCAAAGGAACGAGCCGCTACCATCATGTTAATGCCAATGATCCCATCAGTCAGGGACCTGGCAAGTCGGATTTCATTGCGTAACTCATCCACCGTCATTCCTGAAGCCGCGATCAAACCAATCCCGCCTTCACGGGCTACGGCCGCCGCCAGCGGCGCTGTCGAGAGTCGAATCGCCATACCGCCCTGAATGATCGGAACTTTTGCAACAAGATTTCCTATCTTTAACTCCGGGAGTTTCAATTAATCTTATCCCCCAATCGGTATAACCCTGAATAACAATGCGTCTTGAGAAAGTCCCGCGAAACAGTTCCACGGGACTTTCTCACGCAACAATGGTTAAGCCTGCTTTTCTTTCTCAATATAGTCCACCGCGTCCTTGACGGTCTTGATCTTTTCGGCGATTTCATCAGGAATTTCGATATTGAATTCCTCTTCGAAAGCCATGATCAATTCCACGATGTCCAGAGAGTCTGCTCCCAGATCATCAATAAACGTGGAGTCAATCTTGACGTCATCGGCAGCTACCTGCAGCTGATCGACTACGATCCGCTTGACGGTTTCAAATGTCGACATGTTTTTCACCTCCTTCCAAAGTGTCCTATCGTTTCTACATTACCATTCCGCCATCGACATGAAGTGTCTGGCCCGTGATATAGTCAGCGCTGGGCGATACCAAAAACAGTACCGCTGCAGCGACATCTTCAGCGTTGCCCAATCGTTGCAGAGGAATCTGCGCCTGCAGTTCCATTCTGGCCTGTTCCGGCAGATTGGCTGTCATATCGGTAGAGATATAACCCGGGGCTACAGCATTCACTGTGATATTGCGTGAAGCAAGCTCTTTCGCCATGGATTTGGTGAATCCGATAACACCGGCTTTAGCTGCCGCATAATTGGACTGACCGGCATTTCCCATGACGCCGACTACGGATGCCATATTGACAATTCTACCGTATCTTTGCTTCATCATCAACTTTGTAACAGCCTTGGTGCAGTTAAAGATTCCTTTAAGATTGGTGTGAATCACTGCATCCCATTCTTCTTCCTTCATCCTCATAATCAGATTATCCTTGGTAATTCCAGCATTATTGACCAAAATATCAATCTTGCCGAAACGTTCCACAACTGCTTTAATCATCGCACCGACCGCCGCTGCATCTCCGACATCAGCCTGCACAAGCATCGCTTGTCCTCCGGCTGCTTCGATCAGTGACACGACTTCCTGCGCCGCCGCGTGGTTGCCAGCAAAATTTACAGCAACCTTTGCACCTGCCTTTGCCAGTTCCAACGCCGTAGCGCGTCCAATTCCTCTCGATGCGCCAGTGACCAACGCCGTTTTTTCAGCTAATAGCATTCTAACGGACCTCCTTGAAATAATCAAGCGTTTTTTGTAGTGATTCCATATCTTCGACATTCAAATTTACGATTTCCGGCGCAATTTTCTTAGTAAAGCCAGTCAAAACTTTCCCCGGACCCACTTCTACGCTGACCGTCGCGCCAAAGTTCGCAACAGCAGCAACACAATCTTCCCATAGAACAGGGTTAGCCGCCTGTTTCACAAGCAACTCCTTGATTCCATCCTTGCTTGTGGATACCTGGCCATTGACGTTAGCCACCACCGGAATGACAGGATCGTGAAATTCGACTTTGTCGAGTTCAATCGCCAATCTCTCTGCAGCAGGCTGTAACAATGAGCTATGGAAAGGTGCACTCACCGGCAGCATGATGGTCCGCTTAGCGCCAGCCGCTTTTAGCGCTTCCGCCGCTTTTTCCACGGCGTCTGTAGTTCCGGCAATCACAATCTGCCCTGGGCAATTGAAATTGACGGCTTGAACTGCGCCCTGTTCTTTCTCTACCTGCGCGCAGATTTCCACCACTTTTTCCCGATCCATCCCCAATATGGCCGCCATCGCGCCTTCTCCTAGCGGAACCGCTTCCTGCATAAACTTGCCTCTTTTATTGACCAACCGGACAGCATCGGCAAAATCCAAGACACCAGCGGCTACTAGTGCAGAATATTCACCCAGACTATGGCCTGCAGTAATATCAGCCTTTACACCAGCTTCTTCCAACACCCGAAGAGCCGCTATGCTTACAGTCAAAATAGCGGGTTGGGTGTTAAAAGTTTTGCGGAGTTCCTCTTCCGGCCCTTCAAAGCATAATTTACTGATAGAAAAGCCGAGAGCTTTATCGGCGGCTTCGAATACAGTTCGCGCCACTGGAAAATTATCGTGCAGGACTTTGCCCATCTCGACGCTTTGTGATCCCTGTCCCGGAAAAAGAAAAGCAGTCTTCACAATGACATTCATTCCTTCCAATTTTTACTTTTTATTCAATTCGACTTATTTCCCCCAGCGGAATACGATGGAGGCCCATGTCAGCCCCGCACCAAATCCAACCATCATTACGATATCTCCTGGTTTGATCCGTCCATCCCGAACGCCTTCTTCCAAAGCCAAAGGAATGGAGGCAGAGGAAGTATTGCCATATTTGTCCAAATTAACAATGACTTTTTCCATTGGCATCTTTAACCGTTTAGCCGCTGACTGAATAATTCGCATGTTAGCCTGATGGGGGATCAACCAATCAATCTCACCTTCATGGAGTCCAGCATCTTCCAGTGCTCTTCCGGCAGCTTCGCCCATCACTCGCACAGCAAATTTAAATACTTCATTCCCTTCCATATGGACTGAATGCAAATTTTGTTTCACAGTTTCCTCGGTCGCGGGCATTCGCGTACCCCCGGCAGGAAATTTCAAAAGTTCGGCTCCAGCTCCATCTGCTCCCATAAAGCTTCCCAATATACCATACGGAGCTGCGACTTCGCCGAGAATCAGTGCACCTGCTCCGTCACCAAACAATACACAGGTATTGCGGTCTTGCCAGTTGAGCATTTTTGAAATTTCGTCGGCGCCGATTACTAAAATTGTTTTATACATACCCGACCGAATGAATTGCGTCGCCACAATCACTGAATAGGAAAAACCCGAACAGCCCGCCTGTAGGTCAAAAGCTGCAATTTTCCTGTTAGCTTTCAGTTTTGTTTGCACTAGACACCCTACGGACGGATAAAACATGTCCGGGCTGGATGTTCCCACAACAATCAAATCAATATCATCAATAGTCAGGCCTGCATTGATCAATGCCTTTTCCGCCGCCAACACAGCCAAATCAGAAGTTGGCACATCGGGTTTGGAAATTCGGCGTTCCCGAATCCCCGTTCGTTCAGTAATCCATTGATCATTTGTATCAACAATTTTTTCCAGATCTTTATTCGTCAATACGTCTTCCGGCGCAAAGACCCCAACACCCAGAATCCCAACATTTCTATTGAGCGCTATCTTTTGTGTCATTGGTTAATCCCTCCATAATCAAGTTTTCACGAATATGTTCTACAACTTTTTGCTCGGAAAACTCTTTGGCTGCACGCACCGCACTCTGAATGGCCTTTGCTTTGGAACTGCCGTGACAAATCATGAAGCCGCCGTCAACACCCAGCAACGGGGCCCCTCCATATTCTGCATAATCCAATTTTTTTTTCAATTTTCGCATAGCCGGCATAATCAAAAGCCCGCCCAATTTCGCCATATATCCACCCTGCATGATGTTCTCTTTTACAAGTTGCATCAGGGCTTTTGCCAGCCCTTCCGATGTTTTCAAAACGATGTTGCCGACGAATCCGTCACATACCACTACATCTACCGTTCCGGCCATAATATCACGGCCTTCAACATTTCCGATAAAATTAATTGTTTTAAGCTCGCTCAACAGGGGAAAAGTTGCCAGCGCCTGCTCATTTCCCTTGGTAGGTTCTTCTCCAATATTCAGCAATCCAACACGCGGAGTTTCCACCCCTAATACAAATTCAGCATAAATCGACCCCATGATGGCAGCTTGCACCAGATGTTTGGGTTTCGAGTCAACATTTGCTCCGGCATCCAATAGGACCGTCTTTCCTCGTAAATTGGGGAAGACGGTTGCGATCCCTGCCCGTTCGATTCCGGCAATTCGTCCGAGTCCGAGTAATGCTGCTGCGACCGCCGCACCTGTATGTCCGGCGGCAATGGCAACTTCACATTTCTTTTCTTTCACCAAACGAGCGGTTACGACGACCGATGCATCCTTTTTTCGACGAACGGCTGCTCCGGGTTGATCATGCATGTCAATTACTTCTGATGCATGCACAATATGCACCGGTAGTTTATCCCACCCGGGGGACTTTTGCAGCGCCTCGCGAATACGGGCCTCATCACCCACCAGATAAATTTCGCAGCCGTACTCGCGAGCCCCTTCAACGGCGCCCAATACGATTTCTTCCGGAGCAAAGTCGCCCCCCATTGCGTCTACGGCAATTTTAATCAATCACTGTCATCCTTCCAATGAAACCATAATAAATTTAGCCCGGAATACTTCCTGCGCACCGGAGCGCGTTTTGACCCAGATAAAATTTTTGTTGGCCCGAGTTCGTACGACTTCGGCTTTTGCCACAAGTCTTTCTCCTTCACGGACCGGAATCTTAAATTTAATGTTTGCCACTCCCGTAACCGCGGCTGGGGCATCCATCACCGCTAATGCCAGTGAGTTGGCTTGGGCAAAAATATGGTGACCTCTGGCGACATGAGTTTTTTCGAACACCATATCCGAAGTCACTAACAACGTCGATATACCGGTACGTCCCAGTTCCAGATCCAAAATTTCTCCTGTCATATCCTGACTAGCAATCGCTTTCGGATTGGCATGCGCCTCCTGAGCCACCTGACGCGTACGCTCCCGCAGCTCTGGAATGCCAAGCTCCATCCGATCAAGACGGATCGTCTGAATACTGACGCCAAACTGGGTCGCCAGTTCTTCATCCGTGACAAACGGCGAACACTCCATACAACTCTTCAGTTGTTCATGTCGTAATTTTTTGGACTGTCGTGCCATACGCCCCACACCAATTCATATTACTTACTCTTATCATCTGCTACTAAAAAAATTATAGCCGGTATGGAGAAATAATGCAATAGAAAAATATAGGACGTTGGTATTGGTTATATACGCCAATACCAACGTCCTATATTTTAAGCTCTCAATCCATTATCCCCGCCTAGAACTGTATGTATAACTGCGTCCTAAATATGGCATTTTTCAATTCATAATCGACATTACCAGATGTATAACCGATAGATACTGCCGCGTTTGGCGCAATACTGTAAGCAGCACTAATATTAAACCCGCTCAACAGACTCTTGCCGCTTTGATATCCGACAGTAACCCACCAATTTTCATTCAACTGTTTATCTACGGCTGCCATAATCATTTTTTGTTCATAGCCAACGATGAATCGCGTACCGTTACTTGTCATTGCTCCTGCCGTCAGGTAATTCACTACACTGGGTTGAAACAACCTATTCACAGAAGATGGATCACTAACGAAGTAGTTATCGTTCAGCCCGTTAACTCCTGCGAATACTCTCCAGATAGGAGCGGCTGGTGCAGCAGTAACCGATGCACTGCAGACTATCATAATCAAAATAAGCGCCATCATTATTTTCATAAGAATAACTCCTTATG
>DATMYT010000114.1:0-2614 GCA_035560855.1 Negativicutes bacterium
GTGATAGTGAGGTAATAAAATAAAATGAAACGAACTGATTTACGAAATGTGGCGATTATCGCCCACGTTGACCATGGCAAGACAACGTTGGTCGATGCGATGCTCAAGCAGAGCGGTGTGTTCCGCGCCAATGAAAATGTGCCCAAGTGCGTAATGGACTCCAATGATCTGGAACGCGAACGGGGCATCACAATTCTGGCGAAAAATACCGCAGTTTTCTACCATGACATCAAAATTAATATCGTTGATACGCCGGGCCATGCCGATTTCGGCGGCGAGGTCGAACGTGTTCTCAACATGGTGGACGGAGTATTGTTGTTGGTAGACGCCTTCGAAGGACCGATGCCGCAGACCAAATATGTGCTGCGCAAGGCGCTTGAACAGAAGTTAAAGCCGATTGTTGTCATCAACAAGATCGACCGACAGGATGAACGGGCCGAAGAAGTTGTGGACGAAGTCCTCGACCTGTTTATCGAGCTGGGCGCGACGGAAGAGCAACTCGATTTTCCGGTAATCTTTGCTACTGCCCGCGCCGGTATTGCCAAACTCAACATGGCGGATGAAAGCGACAGCCTAGAACCTTTGTTTGCAACGCTGGTACAGGAGATTCCGATGCCTGAGGGCGAGGAGAACGCGCCACTGCAGATCATGGTGACGACAATCGACCATGATGAGTATGTCGGACGTATTGGCATCGGACGGGTAGTGCGGGGCACGGTGAAGGCCGGACAAACAGTTTCCGTACTGCATCGCGACGCCGAAAGCAAGCAGAAGATCAATTTGCTTTATGTCTATGACGGGCTGAAACGTACAGAAGTTCCGACGGCAAAGATCGGCGATATCATTGCCATCACCGGACTGGATGAATTTACGATCGGCGATACGTTGGCCGACCCGGAAAATCCGGAAACGTTGCCGACCATCAATATTGACGAACCTACATTGTCCATGATGTTCATGGTGAATAATAGTCCGTTTGCCGGCAAGGAAGGGCAGTATGTCACTTCCCGTCATTTGCGAGATCGCTTGATGAAAGAAAAAGAAACCAATGTCAGCTTGCGAATCCGGGAGACTGACAGTCCGGACACCTTTGAGGTCTGCGGACGCGGAGAACTCCATCTGGCTGTTTTGATTGAGACGATGCGGCGCGAAGGTTATGAGTTTGCTGTAGGTAAGCCACAAGTAATTTATAAAGAAATCAAGGGGAAAAAATGTGAACCGTTGGAGTTTTTGACGGTTGAGGTACCCCAGGAATTTATGGGTGCGGTCATGGATCAGCTGGGAACCCAACGGGCGGAGATGGTCAATATGGTCGAGCTCGCAGGCTATCTGCGACTTGAGTTTGTTGTGCCGGCGCGTGGACTCATCGGATTTCGGTCGCAATTCCTTACCAACACCAAAGGAAACGGAATCATGCACCATGTATTCCATGGCTATGCTCCCTACAAAGGCGATATTCCAGGACGCACGCGGGGAGCCTTGGTGGCTTTTGAACAAGGAGAGACCTGCGCGTACGGAATTTTCAACATTCAAGACCGCGGCGTAATGTTCATCGTGCCGGGCCAAAAGGTTTACGCCGGAATGATTGTGGGCGAAAACACACGCGAATTGGACATGGATATCAATCCTTGCAAGAGAAAACAGATGACCAACACACGCTCAAGTTCTGCTGATGAAGCGCTGCGGCTTATTACTCCCCGGATCATGAGTCTTGAACAGTGTCTGGAACATATCAACGACGACGAGTTGGTTGAAGTAACTCCAAAGAACTTGCGCTTGCGTAAGGCTGTGCTGGATCGGGCCCAACGGGGACGTGATCGGAAACGAGCGATCAGTGCAATGAGCGAAGAATAACATCGTAGCTTTTTAATAACTTAAACGTAGTGTTAGGTGCAATGGAGCGCCGGCGACCGTAAGGTTCCGGCGTTTTTTGCTGCACATTTCTTCGTTGGATAAGTATGCAGAAATAAAGAATAAATTGTTGCCGATAAAACGGCAAGTCTGTTATAATAAGCGAGTCAATGAATCCAAACCACTGACGTTACGGATGGGGAGGCACGGTGTCCATGTTTCAGGAAATTATACAACAGATCGTGAACGGGCTGGTTCTTGGCAGTACGTATGCTTTAATCGCATTGGGACTGACCATGATTTACGGCATATTGGGGATTGTGAACTGGGCCCACAGCGAGTTATATATGCTAGGAGCTTTTGTCGGAGTTTTTATGGTTGTGACTTTACACCTGCCGTTTTTGGTTGGGCTGGTGCTGGCAATGGCTGTGATGGCTGTGTTTGGCATGGCAATGGATTTGCTGGTTTTTCGCCCGCTACGGTCTGCTCCCGAGATGAACATGATTATTGGTACTCTTGGGATTTCAATTTTTTTGGTGCAGGCGGCGGTCATCGTGTTCAGCCCGAACCCCGTGCGGTTTCCCACCGAGTTTTCCAATTCTTATTTGTCGTTCATGGGGATATCCATTACACTGCAACGACTGATGGTTTTTTGTGTAACGCTTGTTCTGATTGGCGTTTTGAACTATATTATTAAATTTACGACTGTGGGAAAGGCGATGCGAGCGTGTGAGCAAAATCCTGATGCTGCACGGCTGATGGG
>DATMYT010000115.1:0-3485 GCA_035560855.1 Negativicutes bacterium
GCGGGTTAATTGCTTCCATAAACCCTCCGCGCCCTTTGCCGTCAATTATATCAAATAGCCTTTGGATATACAACTTTTAGCTGTCATCACAAACCGACATCTTTTTATACGAACAAACGTACGTTGACAAAATGGATTTTGTGGCGTTATAATGCCTGTACAGCATTGAGAAGAAATGAAACTAGGACTTTACTCGCTGATTTGGAACCAAATCAGCAATGATCTCATCACTCTGAAAGCTGAAGACTACAACAAAAGTCGAGAGAACATCTGATAAGCGAGGAGATATCAGATGGTTTATTTCGTATACCTTAACCTTAGGGAAGGAGGTGCGAACCTTTGGATCGATCGATTTTACATGTGGACATGAATGCATGTTATGCCAGCATTGAGTGTTTGTATGACCCAACGATTCGTGATAAGCCCGTTGCCGTGGGTGGAGATGCGGAAGCGCGTCATGGCATTATTTTAGCCAAGAACCAGATTGCGAAAAAGTATGGCGTGACCACTGGCGAGGCTTTGTGGCAGGCGAAGCAGAAATGTCCACAGCTTGTGATCATAAAACCGCATTATGACCGATATCTCCGTTTCTCCGCTTTAGCCCGCCAGATCTATAACAGTTATACGGATCAAGTGGAATCTTTCGGGTTGGATGAGTGCTGGTTGGACGTTTCGGGCAGCGTGCATATCTTTGGTGATTCCACGCAGATTGCAGATGAGATAAGAGAGCGGGTAAAGCGTGAGCTTGGTATTACGGTCTCGGTCGGCGTTTCCTACAACAAGGTGTTCGCTAAGCTCGGATCCGACCTCAAAAAGCCGGATGCGGTCAGCGTTCTGACGCGGGATAACTATCGGGATAAAGTATGGCCGCTGCCGGCATCTGACCTGCTGTATGTTGGCCGCGCGACCACACGAAAACTCTATAACCATGGCATTGAAACCATCGGCCAGCTTGCGAATACGGACCCGGAACTATTGCAGGCGTGGTTTGGCAAGGTCGGAATGATTCTATACTGGTTTGCCAACGGACTCGATAATTCGCCGGTCATGGCGGTCGGCGATGAGACGATCATCAAGTCGATTGGTAATAGCACGACCACTCCGCGCGACCTTATGAATGAACTCGACGCAAAGATCGTGTTTTACATGCTCGCTGAAAGTGTCGCGGAGCGAATGCGCGATCATGGATTTCTCGCCAAGACAGTCCAAATAAGCGTCCGGGATAACGGATTGTTCTGGTATCAGAAACAGATGAAACTGAACGAACCGACATGCCTTGCCAGCGAATTGTGCGACACCGCCATGGAACTGCTGCGTATGAGCTACCGCTGGCAAAACCCCTTGCGCAGCATTGGCATCCGCGGCTGTGATCTGATTCCGGCAACAACGCCCAAACAGCTCAAACTGTTTGAAGATGAGGCTGAACGCGAGAAACTGGAGCTGTTGGAGCGTGCGGTGGACGATATCAGGCGACGATTCGGGCATTACGCCATCTACCGCGCCGTCGTCGAGTTTGACCCGACACTCAAGCATATAAACCCAAAAGAGGATCACACCATCCATCCGATCGGCTACTTTAAAGCGATATGAGGGCAAGGCAATGCAAGAAATCAAAAAAGAGTATGTTTCTATCCTCGCGCAGATTCACCGAGATGGCACGATCCAGCCGCTTGGTATTCTGCTGGAGGATGGCCGCAAATATGATATCGATGAAGTAAAGGATAAATGCAGGGCTGCCAGCTTGAAAGCTGGTGGATGCGGAATCCGATACACGATTCGGATAGGGGCGCGAGATACATACCTGTTCGATGAGGATGGCCGATGGTTCGTAGAGCTCCACGTGAGTTAAAATTGACAGTATAGCAACTATATAGATTTGTAAACCCGCAACCCGCAGATGTTGCGGGTTTTTTCATTTTTGGGAATTTGCGACGTATTCTTGCTTGAATATCGAGTAGAAATGAAAAACGAAAAATGAGTTCGCCACAAAATATATTATTTCAGATTTACCACATACCTTCCCGCTTTTTGATTATTCGAACAATTGGTTGTATATATAGGCGTTTTAGAACTGATTATAATCCTCCGTGGAAGTTTCGGAGGACGATGTTTGAGAGTTCGCGCCCATGCAATGTTTGAATGTGAAATCGCCAGTTTTTCATCAAAAAACGCACAAAAAGACCTCGAAATAATATATTTTCACGAAAATGGAGGTTTTCTTTCCGGTTTTGGAAAGCTGAATTGTTTTGGTTATATAGGGGAGGAATATAGAACCTTTCAAAATTGCATATTGCGGAGGATCAAGCATGCTTTCTGAGCGGGAAAAGGCAGCCAGATGTGCGCAGTTTGACAGCTATTGTCATACCATCCTCCGTAATGCGATTCGTAACTATAACAAGCACAATGCTTACAAAGAGAAGCTCGAAATTTTGACGGACGATCCGGAATCGTTGCTGGAGATTGAACAGTTTTCGGAAGATGACCATCCGAGTAATCATCTCTACATCAGCTACTGCGGGAATCAGTATCAACTAGACTACGAGCCGCTGTACATCGCAATGAAAACGCTGCAGGAGCACGAGCTTGGTGTTCTGATTCTCGACTTTTGGCTGGAATGGAAGGATGCTCGCATCGCTCAAGCGCTCGGGGTTACGGATCGGACGGTTCGAAATATACGAAGCCGTGCGCTCGAGAAAATACGGAGGTGGTTTTCACTGACCCGCGGAATGCCGTAAGTAATATCTGGGCAAAAAGAACTAAGGTTTCAAATTGGCAAAAAAATCTAAGGGGTGAATATGAGCCTAATGTACGAAACGATCGAAGATGCTGTTTTCGGTGACGAGAACGCAGTCAATGAAGTGCTAAACGAGTACGAGCCATTTATGTTGTTTTTATCAATTGTTGTCCGACGGGATGCAGTTGGTAAAGAAGAGAAAGTCTTTTCTGAAGAAGCTTTCCAGATGCTTCGACAGAAGCTCATAGAAGAACTACCCAATTGGAAGGAGCATTGCAAATGATACTTTTACCCGATCTCTTCGAATTCGCTTATGTGCCCAACTGGTTTGACCATCTGATCGCGCTTGCTGAAATGGCAGTGCCGGAATCATGGCGTTTTACAAATCCAAAATTACCACCGAGGAACACGGATACTCCGATCCTGGAGAAATATATCAATTACGTTTTCAGGAAACAAATAATCGACTTCAACAATTTCAATTATGTGTCCAATCCAGAATATGGGGACAGAATTTTTTACGTCAGAAATGAAAACGCTTGTTTTAACACAGGCCTATACACAAAGAACTACAAGAGCATCTATGGATGCTTCACCCGCAACAAGCGCAAAGACGCGAAGCAAGACTGGCTTTTCCGAGGGTTCTTTGACGATACTGCGCCCGATTT
This sequence comes from Negativicutes bacterium, assembly GCA_035560855.1. Classification (GTDB taxonomy): domain Bacteria; phylum Bacillota; class Negativicutes; order UBA1444; family UBA1444; genus UBA1444. Next base: position 3,403 of record DATMYT010000115.1, read on the forward strand.
GAAGTTTGTGCAGCCATTGCCGGATAAACCGGGATTCCTGCTGCCGATTACGGGCATGACGTATTTTCCTGCTTGGGACATTC
>DATMYT010000116.1:0-6440 GCA_035560855.1 Negativicutes bacterium
GTGCAGGGTTTGTGCGCGTGTTCGTGGAATCCTTGAAGAGAAGAAAATTAAGGAGCATTACATGGAATCCCTGCATATTATGCCTGGCGCTGAGCCCTTTCTCTTAAAGGGTGGCCCGCGCGGAGTTTTATTGATTCATGGATTCACCGGGACCCCCGCAGAAATGAGGCTTCTGGGTGAATCACTTCATGCGAAAGGGTTCACTGTTTTGGCAGTGCGCCTGCCTGGTCACGGTACAGAAGTCGGTGACATGGAGATTACAACCTGGCGCCATTGGTATGGAGCGGCGCTGGACGGTCATCATCTGCTCTCTGGTCTGTGCGACGAAATAAATGTTGTCGGCCTGTCGATGGGAGGCCTTCTGGCGCTAAAATTGGCAGCGGAGTACCCCGTGAGCAGTGTCGCTGCCCTGAGCACACCGATTTTTTTGACGACCCGTCGGATTCCCTTGCTTCCTCTATATCGAGCATTTCGTCGTTTTATTCCCAAAAAGCACCGGCACTATGACATCGATCCCCGTTACTATGTTGGTTATGATAGCACCCCTCTAGCCAGCCTGTCCAGCCTGCTCGAACTGATCTCGTCCGTGCAGGAGGATCTGCCCAACGTCCACTGCCCCGCACTGCTGGTCCAATCCCGTCGGGAGCACACGGTTCGTCCGGAAAGTGCAACCTTCATTTTTGATCACTTGGGCACTCAGGCGAAGGAACTATTTTGGCTGGAAAAATCAGGCCATGTTGTTACCGTAGATATTGAGCGGGAAACTGTCTTTGCCAAAGTTGCCGAATTTCTCGCACCAATCATTATCAAGGAGTGAACCTGAACATGCACAAAAACAAAAAAAATCTGCAGCGCCTATTTCTCTTTTGCTGCATTGCGCTCTCTATGACTGCTTTCACTATTGTCGCTGATGCAAAAGCTCCGCCAAAACCAGCCAAACCAGCTACCCCACCCGTTCCTTTCACTTGGGAAAAACCGGCCGACTGGGTTTTGTCGCAAGCAGGCGATTGCGACATGCTGACGCTTTTTCTGCGCAACCCGGCTGAACCGTTGCAACAACTTTTTTTCTTTCCCCGATTTGGTCCGATTTACATGACTCATGAACAAAAATCTATCGATTTGCAATATGAAGCATTCAGTGGGCAAAGCTTGAATCGTGTGGATATGCCGGTAGTACAGCCGTTAAATCCGGAAAATTTTGCTCGCTTTCTGCCTCAGGTACTGCAAATGAAAGTCATGCGTGACTTTCTGCCCGAACGCCCCGGCCTGCGCGTCGTTGAACCCATCGCTACTTATCCGCAAAAAAAAGCTCTGGAATATCTTGATACTCAGACCGCCATCATTCGCATCTTGTTCGTACAGAACAACCGACTGGGCGAAGGTCTCATCGCCATCACCACCGTTCCCTCGCCGGAATTTCGCAATACTCCCGGCGGCGGCATCGGCATGGGCTATATGCTCTATGGTCTGACGGCGCCAAAAGGTGAACTCACTGCCAAATTGCCTGCACTTCTTGCAGCTGGTCGCTCTTTTAAGCTGGGAGTTGAATATGACAAAAAATGTCGCAAAGAGCGTGCCGAAGATTTACCCACTTTATTGCAAGAAAATCAGTCTTTAAAACCCGTTCTTGATGCTATGGCTTCTATTTGGGAAAAACGCCTGCCAACAGAAGACATGTTGGCGGAGAAGAAAGCGGATAGCCTGCGCAGCGTCGAACGGCTCTACCTACCGACGAGCGGTGATGTATATGAGTTTCCTCTCGGTTTCAGCGTCGACTACCTGGCGCAACCCGATCGCTATAACTTGCCTGGCCTGAAACCCTTGCCGGATGATCCGGCGCTGTGGCTAAAAATTCCACTCAACGGTTCAAAAGCCGTTACCCTGAAATAAAGGAGACTACGATGGAAAATAAACTCGCCGATCAAAATGAATGGTGCTTTGCCTGCGGCCACTTGAACCCCTGCGGCCTCAAGCTAAAATTTGAAGAACAGGGCGACACCTATGTCACCCATTTTACCGGAGAAGCACAGCACCAGGGATATGACGGAGTCATGCATGGAGGCATCGTCAGCACCCTGCTGGACGAGATCATGGCCCGACACATTTACGCCAAGGGCGTTACTGCCGTCACCGCCCGACTGGAAGTGCGCTACCTAAAGCCGACACCGATTGGCGTTCCCTTGCTGATCAAAGGCTTTATCACCCGAAATAAAGGGCGATTGTATGAAACGACAGGCACGATCGAATTGCCAGACGGAACGGTGACCGCCGAAGGTGCAGCCAAAGTCTTCGTCACAGATCCATCATGAAGACGCTCGAAGGACGCCTGCAACTATCGGGCCGGGGCTTCGGCTTCGTGATTCCCATAGAACCGGAGGAACCCGATGTATTTGTTCCTCGCGAGAGCATTCAAGACGCCATGCATGGCGATCAGGTCATCGTTCGCTTATTGGAACGATCGGCAACTGCCGGACGTAAGGCCGAAGGACAGATCATTAAAGTTCTGCGGCGCGCCAATACTCATATCGTGGGTTCCTTCAGCGTCAAAGCTGGAACCTCCCGAGTTCAGCCGTCGGATGTGAAAATATCCACTGAAATATTGATCCCCAAGAAAGCAACCAATGGCGCTCACTCCGGCGATCAAGTCATCGTTGAAATTACCCGGTGGCCGCAACAAGGCGGACCTGCCGAGGGAAAAGTCGCTGAAATTCTAGGCCGCGCCGGCGATCCCGGTGTGGATGTGCTGACTGTAATTGCCGCCCATCAGCTTCCCCGCGACTTCCCTGCGGCCGTAGAGCAGGCGGCGGAACGAGTTCCCGCCGTCATACTTCCGGCCGAACTTACCGGACGACGAGATTTGCGGGCGCTTGCAACCGTGACCATCGACTCCGAAGATGCCAAAGACCTCGACGATGCCGTGCATGTCGAACGACTCGGTCCCGACTCATACCGGCTCGGAGTCCACATCGCCGATGTCAGCCACTACGTGCGCGAAAACAGTCCATTGGATATGGAAGCCCGCCTGCGTGGCACCAGTGTCTATCTCGTCGACCGCGTCATCCCCATGCTACCGCACCGACTGTCTAATGGAATCTGCAGCCTGAATCATGGCGAAGACCGTTTGACACTCTCGGCCTCCATGGATATCGACGGCAGCGGTCGTGTCACCCACTACGAAATTTTCCCCAGCGTTATTCGCGTCAACACGCGGCTCAGCTATAAAATAGTACGCCGCATTCTCGCGGACAAAGATGCGGAGCTCCGCGAACAATACGCTGCTCTGGTCCCCATGCTGGAAACAATGGAACAACTTGCCGATGCCCTGCGCGAAAAACGCAAACGTCGGGGCGCCATCGATTTTGACCTGCCGGAAATCAAAGTCATCCTCGACGATCAAGGCCACACCACCGGTCTGGAAAAACGCATGAGAACTGTAGCCGAATCAATCATCGAAGAATTTATGCTGGCTGCCAACGAAACAGTCGCCGAACATATGGACCGACGCGAAATCCCCTTCGTATACCGCGTCCATGCCGACCCCGACCCCGAGAAAATGGCCAAGCTCGCCGACCTCTTGCGTAGTTTCGGCCAACATATCGGCGCTTGGACAGAAGTGAAACCGATGGACCTGCAGAAAGCACTGGCCTGGATGGAGGGCCGACCTGAGGAAAAAATGGTATCCACGCTCATGCTTCGTTCATTGAAACAAGCCCGGTATGAAGCGGAAAATGCCGGACACTTCGGTCTGGCTGCCAAATACTACACCCACTTCACCTCCCCCATCCGGCGCTATCCGGACCTCATCGTCCATCGGCTCCTGCACGAAACGCTGTCCGGTCCCCTCTCGGCAGAACGCCGCGAACAGCTCACACAATTGCTGCCGAAGATCGCCTCCGATGCATCGGACCGGGAACGGGCAGCAACAGAAGCCGAACGCGAATCAGTCGACATGAAAACCGCCGAATATATGGCCCAGTTCATCGGGGATGAATTCCCGGCCACCATTGCCGGAGTCACCGCCTTCGGGTTCTTCGTTGAATTGGAAAACAGCGTGGAAGGCCTCGTTCACGTCTCCTCCCTGGACGATGATTACTATCAGTATATGGAAGATCAGCATTGTCTGATCGGTGAGAGGCTAAAAAAACGTTATCGTCTCGGCGATGCAGTGACCGTCCGCCTCATCAGCGCCAACCCGGCTAATCGAACCATCGACTTTACCCTTGCCTCCTCGCCGGTAAATCGTCAACCGCGAAGAACTGGGGCAACTCCCGCAAAAAGCTCAAGCCGCAAACCGGCTCTACCCCAAAAATCAGCAAAAAGAAAAAAGCCAGAGGTGAAAACGAGTGTCGGAAAAACCCAAAAGCATAAAGATCGTCGCCGAAAACCGTAGGGCCCGGCACGAATATCATATCCACGAAACTTTCGAAGCCGGCATGGTCTTGACCGGCACCGAAATCAAATCGCTGCGGGGCGGTCGTGCTAATCTGACAGACTCCTATGCGAAAATCGAAAACAAGGAACTCTTCCTCATCAGTGCCCATATCAGCCCTTATGAGCAAGGCAACCGATTCAATCACGAACCGCGCCGTAACCGTAAGCTACTGATGCACAAGGCAGAAATCGTGCGACTTCTCGCTAAAACCCGTGAAAAAGGATTTACCTTGGTTCCACTCAAAATTTATCTGACGCACGGGATGGCCAAAGTCGAACTGGCGCTGGCCAGCGGCAAAGACCTCTACGATAAGCGTCAATCTGCCGCCGAGCATGACGCCAAACGCGAAGTCGACCGGGTGATAAGGGATCGGGAACGTCAATAGCGCACAAAAAAACAAGTCCATGCTGGAAAAATCGGCATGGACTTGTTTTTGCTCACTTTGCCGATTCAATTGGATATTGATGACAATCTTAATTGGTCGTTTTCTTTCCTCTCTGTCCTGCTACAATATAGAGTAACGTGGAAAAGGGGTGTTACCATGACTAACAAACCCATTGAATCGAAAGTGATCTCTGACCTGCTACGCACACAAGCCCTCGATTGGGCGTTGTATGAACAGGCCAAGAACTATGCTTTGGATTACATGAAGACGGTTCTTGACCGTCCGGTTTATCCTACCGACGCAGCCATCAAAAACCTGGCGGTATTTCGTGAAAAACTGCCGGATCAACCGGCTGATCCCTATCGAGTGCTGGAAAAGCTACATCAGTTTGGCTCGCCGGCAACCGTTGCTCAGACCGGCGGCCGTTATTTTGGGTTTGTTAATGGCGGCATCCTCCCCACCGCGCTCGCTGCAAAATGGTTGGTCGACGTATGGGACCAAAATGCAGCTCTCTATGTGATCTCCCCCGTTGTATCCGTGCTGGAGGAAGTTTGCGAGGGCTGGTTGGTTGATTTATTGGGCTTGCCCCCAAACACGGCGGCAGGTTTCGTCAGCGGCACCTCCACCGCTAGCCTATGCGGGTTGGTCGCCGGGCGGGATCATCTACTCCGCAGGAAAGGTTGGGACGTAAGCTCCCGCGGTTTGTTCGGCGCACCGGAGATTCGAGTCGTACTCGGCTCTGGCGCCCATTCGACCGTTTACAAGGCCCTCTCTATTTTAGGGCTGGGCAAAGATCGCTTGATTTCAGTGCCAACCGACGAACAGGGGTGGATGAGGGCCGATTTGCTACCCGAACTGGACAACAACACTTTATTAATCCTGCAGGCGGGAAATGTAAACTCCGGTGCCTTTGACCCATTCGTTGAAATCTGCACCAAAGCCCGCGCTGCCGACGCCTGGGTCCACATCGATGGCGCGTTTGGCCTTTGGGCCGCTGCCTCTCCGAAGTTGAAACACCTGACGCAGGGAATCGAACTGGCGGATTCGTGGTCCGTCGATGCCCACAAAACCCTGAATGCCCCCTATGACTCGGGGCTGATCCTTTGTCGTCACCGTGAGTCACTTACCCAAGCGTTGCATATGACCGGTTCGTACATCATTTACAGTGAAAATCGGGACGGCATGCTCTATAGCGCAGAGATGTCCAGACGCGCGCGAGCTGTGGAACTCTGGGCGACACTGATGGCTTTGGGCCGCTCGGGTGTAGCTGGCCTCATCGAAGATCTGCAGGAAAAAGCAGCGTATTTTGCTGACTGCCTGCGCAACGAAGGCTTTGCCATCCTGAATGAAGTCTGCTTCAATCAGGTCCTGGTTGCCAGCGACGACTCGCAGCAAACCAAAGAAATGTTGAAACTGATCCAGTCATCCGGCGAGTGCTGGTGCGGCGGCGCGAGTTGGCAGGGAACAGATGTGATTCGAATCAGTGTCTGTTCCTATCGAACCACGCGGCAAGATATCGAGCAATCGGTCCGGGCCTTCGTCGCTGCCAGAGAAAAAGTAAGGGCCGGGTAGCGTGCCGCCCTGCTTCCGCTCCACCCTCCCCCTATTCTCCCGCGTTCGTTC
>DATMYT010000117.1:0-2528 GCA_035560855.1 Negativicutes bacterium
ATATAAATGTACCCGGATATTTTCCCAAATCGGCTCAAAAAAAAAGCAGGGGTTTGTTATCCCCTGCATAGACCCTTTATTATTCGATTATTTTATGTAGCGATACATGTTTACCGGCCGCCCGACCGATCGATACGTGAGCTTAACCTCTATCTTGCCAACATCCTTCAAATAATTGAGGTATTTTCGCAAAGATACTCTGGATAGGCCAACCTGCCGAGCCAATTGTTCCGTTGTCACAAAACCGGGCGTTTGCCGCAGTCTCTCGCCGATTATTTGCAGAGTTTCCTGTTCCAACCCTTTGGGTTTTTCTGTCGGCGCCAAAATAGATTTTGTAAATATGCCGTGATCAATTTCCTGCTGATTCAGCGGCCCGTTCTCACCCAACAGGCGAATGCGTTCCCGATATGCAATCAATGCAGTTCTGAGCCTTTCACAGTCGAAGGGTTTGACCACATAATCCACCACACCGTGCCTCAGGGCTTTTTCTATATGACAACTACTACGAGCAGCAGTCACCATGATGACGTCCAAATTACGCCCAGTGGACCGGATTCGGTTCAAAAACTCCATCCCGTCAATATTGGGCATAAATAAATCCAACAAAATCAATCCTACATCATTTACCTGCAAAAACGCCAACGCTTCCTCGCCATTGGCGACAATTCCGGCCAGCTGAAATCCCTCGACCTGTTTCAGATAATGTCGGTTGAGTTCCGCCACCATTGGATCATCTTCAACAATCAATACACTAATCACTGGTGTCACCTCCTGCGGAATAAGGCACGGCAACCCGAAAAACCGCTCCATTTAACACATTGGAGTCCACTTCAATCACGCCGCCCATCTTTTCAATCGCCTTGGCAACCAGAAATAGTCCCAGACCGCGTCCCTCGCCTTTTGTCGAATAACCTTTTTCAAACAGCTTTTCTTTAATCGCTGGGTCAATGCCCAAACCCCGATCGGATACCTGTATCGTTACGAACCCCTCAGCATAACAAATGAATAAATCGGCCCGATGGTCCACCGAATCCTTGACTGCCTCAAACGCATTATCCAGCAAATTTCCTAGCACAGTAACTAGGCCATAGGCGGTTTCCGGTTCCAGTGACCGTGGCAAATTACTGTTTTCATCAATCACCAATAATACGCCGCTTTCCCGGGCCCGACTCAACTTGCTCAAGACAACTCCCGCCAAAATCGGTTCTTTTATGCGCTCACCAACAAAAGCTACCTCTTCCCGGCTTTCATTAAGCACTCTGGCAATATATTCATCCAATTTTTCGTATTGTTTGATTCGTGCAAGCCCGCGAATCACGTGTAAATTGTTCAAAAACTCGTGGGCCCTTGCTCGCAAAGCTTCCAGATAACCATTCACACCGGTCAGTTCTTCCGCCAGTTGCCGGATCTCGGTCATGTCGCGAAATGTAGCTAACGCACCGACTATTTCCCCTTTAACAACAAGGGGAACCCGATTGGTTAATACAATAACACCGTTAATATCCTGTTCCTGATCAAATTCAGCTTGTCCCGTTCGCAAAATTTCAGCAAGCCTTGTATGCGGAATGCATTGCTCCACCGGTTGACCAATCGGTCGACTTGTCAATCCGGCCATGCCAAATATTCGCACGGCCTCACTGTTGATCACGGTAATGATTCCTTCGCCGTCGACTGCCAAAACGCCTTCGCGCGCCGATTGTAGCATGGAATTGCGTTCTTCCAGCAATTTGGCAATTGCAAACGGTTCCAACCCAAACAGCGTCCGCTTAACACTACGTGCCAATGCAACCGCTCCAACCAATCCGGCAACCAAGCCGAATGCGGTTGCCCAATAAATGATGGTCTGGCTTTTATCCACCGCATTTTCCACATCGTTCAGTAAGATACCGACAACCACCGCTCCCACTTGTCGTCCATCTTTGGTACGTACCGGGGAAAAAGCCCGTAAAGAAGGCCCCAATGTTCCTTTGGCAAAGGATATGTATTCCTCTCCCTGCAGAGCTCGAATTTCGTCACCCCCTACAAGAGGCTGTCCCACCCGTTCTTCATTCGGATGTGATTTTCGTATCCCCTGCATGTTGAAAACTACCACAAACTCAACTTTGGTAGCAATCCTAATGGAACGGGTATAATCACGGATGACCTGATCGCCCCGCTCCCCATCAAGTCCCTCGACAACAAGCTGCGACAATGCAACAGTACGCGAAATATCCATCGCCTTCTCGCCCTGGTTGTCCCGGACAGTGTTCGCAATGCTTCTTGTCACACATACATTGGCAATCAACAAAGCCACCGCAACAATTCCGCAGACAAGCAAGATAATTTGACTTTGCAGACTGATTCCGGGCCGTTTGTGATCATGCATGTTTTCTCAATCCTTTTCGCTACCGCCACTATCAGTTGATATATATTCCTTTTGTTTTGTTGAAAACCTGCTTCCCGTCACAAAACGGACCCGATGTATTCTGTAGCGGCCTTATCCCCTGACAAAGAAAGACACTCGTCGAATACTTCAACGAGTGTCTTAA
>DATMYT010000118.1:0-2392 GCA_035560855.1 Negativicutes bacterium
TTATAATATAATTGGTGTCTTGTGGACCATTGGAGGTGAATGCGGTGCGATTACAGGATTATTTAACAGAGGTTACCAAAATAGCGCTTTTGGAACCGTCTGAAGAACGCGAACTCTGGTTTGGTTACAAGCAACAGGGGAATATGGAATCACGCCGCCGTCTGATTGAGCAATATCAGCCGTTGGTGGTTAAGGCGCTGTCCCAATGGAGGGCCAAAGATACTATATTGATGGATTTGGTTCAGGAAGGGACGATTGGCCTCATTGAGGCTGTAGAAAATTATGATTTTGAACGTGGCGTGGCATTTAGCCTTTATGCCATTCATCGTATTCGGGGACGGATGCTGAACTATCTGGAGAAAGAAACCAAAACCGCCCGGGTTTCCCTCGATACTCCATGGACTTCAGAGGAAGGGATTCCCCTGTTTGAAACGATGGCAGATTTGGCTCCACCAGTGTCGGAAATCGCAGAGCGGAATTTTTTGCTCGCTCAAATGCGGACGGCGATGGAACGATTGCCACAGAAAGAACGTCTTGCGTTGAACTGCGTTTACATTGAAGACCAGGATCCGCATCAGGTTGCATCTTTTTTGCAAATTACGCCATCTCATCTATCAAAGTTGCAAAAGCAGGGCATTCGCCGGGTACGTGGGATGCTGTCACGACTTATGAACGAAATGAAGAAATAGTGCGAAATTGGGCTATAGGAACCTGCATAATAGAGAAAAATGGCAGCAGAGACTTGTAATGTGTGAAAATGGCTTAAAAACGTAGACATAAATGGTTTCGTTTGCCTTGAATATATAATATTGATTCAGTGATGTCACAGGGAGGTGGAAGCGGTGGCCCAGTCTGGAGGCAAAATGAGGAGTAAGATTCAGGCGACAAAGCAATGGCTGACACGGGCGGAGGAACATTTCGACCGGAACGCACAGGTTCGTGGCGAGATGGATCTGTTACTGGCGGAAGCGGAACTGCGCTCCACTCGCGAAAAGATTCAATCCCATCCACGCAAACTGAAGTTAAGTTGGATTTATCAGGGAATGGCGTTTGGGTTGGCCACCATCACGGTGGCTTTCGGCGCAGGTGTTGCTTGGTGGTGGCAGCCGGAGCGGGTGGACATAATTCCACCGCAGGTTGTTTTTACTACCGTAGCGCCGATTCCGCAAACCCAAGTTCCTAACATATCGGCGGCTCCTGTGAAAAAACCGGAGACTCCTCCGGCAGCAGCCGTTGACTCCGCGATCCCCGGGCAGGAGGTGAAAAGTATCGATAAGTCAGCCAGCCGTGAACCGTCCGTGTCCCAGGAAGAGATGAAACGTCTTATTCAGGCGGCAGGACAGTCTTTACGGGGGCGGACAAAACAATAGAATTCCGAAAGGAGGGTAAAAAAATCAGAAAAAGTAGCAACAAAAGGTTGAACATCCTGATCATGGTTCTTGCACTGATGTTTGCGACGACATGGGTTGCCTATGCAGCTCCTGACGCAGGGAGTCCTCCCCAGGATTTGACCGGAAAAAAGGTAGCGTTCGTCGATATTAGCGGCGCTGTCAATGTAAAACCGGATACGATTTTAGCTGTGACTCAGCTGAAACCGGGGGATGTATGGACGCCAGACAAAGTTCGACAGGATCTTCGCCTTATCTACGAAATGGGAACTTTCTCCGATGTGACAGCGGACTTTACCGCGATTCCTGAAGGAGTCAAAGTGGTTTACAATGTCAAGGAGAATCCGGTTCTCAAAGGAATTACCATCCAGGGCAACACCAAGGTAACCAAGGAGAAACTTCTTTCCTTTGTGACAGTCAAGAATGGGGAAGTACTCAACTCCAAAACGGTGGCAAGCAATCTGCGGGCCATTGAAGAGCACTACAAAGCGCAAGGCTATATTTTGGCCAAAACCGGGGATGTTAACTTTAGTCCGGATGGAATGTTGACCGTTCGTATTAATGAAGGCATCGTGGAAGATATCGTGGCCAAAGGCAATGTGAAAACAAAGTCTTTTGTCATTACCCGGGAAATGCGTACCAAAAAAGGCGAACCTTTCAATGCCAAGGATGCTCGCCGCAGTATGCAAAAACTATTTAACCTTGGCTATTTCGAGGATGTGAATCTGAAACTGACACCTGGAAAGCAGCCGGGAGGAACTATACTGGAAATCAATGTAGTTGAACAAAAAACCGGTACGTTTTCTATTGGCGGAGGTTATAGTATTTCCGATGGCCTAGTAGGAATTATCACAGTGGGGGATAAAAACTTCCGGGGCCGGGGCGATAACGTCAATGTGCACTGGGAATTCGGTGGAAATGCATCCAGCGCCGGCAATTATTCTGTCAGTTTCCAACGACCTTGGTTGGATCGGAAGCAGACTTCACTTGGGATTACTTTCTAC
>DATMYT010000119.1:0-5228 GCA_035560855.1 Negativicutes bacterium
CTATAGTAATGACGAAATTATTTCCTATACAATCTTGCAGATTTTGTTGAGAGTAATCGTTGTATGAGGATGTGTTAGTTGACCTATGCGCTTCGAGGGAAAGTAATGCTTATAATAATTGATGAGGTGACGTTTTGGTAAAAGTAATTGCTGTAACGAATCAAAAGGGCGGTGTGGGAAAAACAACAACAGCGGTAAATTTGAGTGCATGCCTTGCAGCGCTCGGTCGAAAAGTGTTGTTGATTGATGGGGATCCGCAGGGAAATTCTACGAGCGGGTTGGGGATTGATAAAGGAAATGTTAAGAGGTGCGTGTACGACTGTTTAGTTAATGATGTTCCGATGGAAGAAGTCGTAATTGAAACAAAAGTCGAGAACTTGTTTTTATTGCCGGCGACAATTCAACTTGCTGGAGCTGAAGTTGAATTGGTCTCGATTTTGGCGCGGGAAAATATGCTAAAACGATCATTGGAAAAAATCAAGTACCGGTATGATTTTGTTATCATGGATTGTCCTCCTTCATTAGGTTTGTTAACGGTTAATGCATTAACTGCTGCGTCTTCCGTTTTAGTTCCCATTCAATGCGAATTTTATGCATTGGAAGGATTGTCACAACTGATGAAGACGGTTGGCCTTGTTCAAAAAAACTTAAATCCGGCATTGCAGTTGGAGGGTGTGTTATTAACCATGTTTGATGCTCGGACAAATCTGGCCATTCAAGTTGTGGATGAAGTTAAAAAACATTTTCGGAATAAGGTGTATCATACGATCATTCCCCGAAATGTTCGTCTCAGCGAGGCTCCGAGCCATGGACAGCCGATATTGCAATATGATTCTAAGTCTAGGGGTGCGGAAGTATACATGGAACTAGCTAGGGAGGTTCTGGGTGATGAATAAGAGAGGGTTGGGTCGCGGGCTTGACTCGCTTCTTGGGGAAGACTACTCTGCTGATTCTCGAGAGAATGTATCTGATATAGCGGTATCTGATATTGTGCCAAATCGGTTTCAGCCCAGAAAGGATTTTGATCCAGATCGACTGACTGAGCTGTCGGAATCTATTAAGCAATATGGCGTTTTACAACCAGTGGTTGTCCGAAAGCAAGCGCGGGGGTATGAATTGGTAGCCGGTGAACGTCGTTGGAGGGCTTCACAATTGGCGGGATTGAAAACGATTCCTGCGTTGGTTCGCGATTATTCCGATGCAGAAATGACGGCGATTGCGTTAGTGGAAAATTTACAACGAGAAAACCTTAACCCAATGGAAGAAGCGTATGCTTATCGCAGATTGATGGACGAGTTTGGATTTACACAGGAAGACGTTTCACGGAAGGTCGGCAAAAGCCGCCCCTTTATTGCAAATTCAGTTCGTTTGTTAAATTTGCCAGAAACGGTTCAAGAACATGTTTCACGTGGAACAATGACGCCGGGACAAGCGCGGCCGCTTTTAGTGTTACCAACGCCGGAATTGCAAACTGATGCTGCGTCCGAGATATTGGCGCATGCGCTTACCGCACGCGATGCGGAAGAACTTGCGCGCCAGTGGAGTAAAAAAACTGTTTCCGAACCCAATAAGAGAAAAGCGACAAGTCGAGTAGACGGCGAAAGAGAATTGGAAGAGCGTTTAAGCGCAGTATTGGGAACACGTGTGCGAGTGACCGAACGAAGGGCGGGTGCTGGAAGTATAACTATTGAATTTTATTCTGCGGAAGAGCTACATCGCATATTAGAATATATAGAGGATGGTCGTGAAAATGAAGTGCTCGGCCCTAATCGCAATAAAGGAGTAAGTTTTTCCGTATGAAAAACATTGGAGACGTCTGATGCGACAAGAAAGAGACTCGCTAGGAGATCTTTCGTTGTCCGATGATGATTATTTTGGGATAGCCACCGCAAGGTTGAGTGCAACTGCAACTCTTCCCGGCGCAGCATTTCCAATGGAAATTCCATATAATATCGTTCGAATTCGCCAAGCACAGGCAATTACATTTGAAAGAAATAAATCCTGGAAGATCTCGCTAACTTCAGCAGTGATAAAAGCGACTGAAAGCCTTTTATCTGATGAAATAGCAGTAGCCAAACATCTGAAAGTGAATCCGCTGCACGGCGGTGGTGCTCGCAGCTTGGTTTTGAATGTCGATGAAATTATATCTAATGTTGCCTTGGAGAAAATGGGTAGCATGAAAGGTGAATACCATAGTGTTGCTTCCTTGGTTCAATTGGATAAAGGAAGTAGTCAACTTGAAACGTTCCTAACAGCTGTGCACATAACCTTGATTGAAGAGATTACAATAATGAACGAAGCGATTGAGTCGCTTTTAAAAAAAATAAAACAGCAGGCGAACATTTTTCAAAAACAGGGAACTGTTGCAACTCTTCAGTTTCAAGAGGTGGAAATTTCAACTATCGGCGCTGAATTTTTTCGTTGCTACGAAAGCTTGTTGCGAAGCCGGCAACAGCTCGAGTGGTTTCGGGCCTGCCTGTTGCCTTGTTGGCAAGGACCTCCAGAAGCTTTATTAGCGCTGCGAGGGATTGTGGGGATAGATCTTGCTGTTAGTAAGGCGCCACATGATTTTCCATGGAATGTTGATTTGTATGTTCGATTTTCGTCGTTTTTAAAGGTGACCGCGATGCTTTTGTTGTGTTTTTGCAACAAAATGAAGGTTTTAATTGGGTGTTCCAAGGAATTAGACCTTCCCAGAAGACGAGCCAATTCATCTTTTAATCCTGCAGGCCGTGATTTCCTAATTCCTGATACAGTAAGCCAACTGGTGTTTTCGATTGTTGGCGCGGATGCAACGGTTTCTGCAGCAGCGGGCGCTTCTGTTGACGGAGCGATGGCTTATGTGCCGTTGTTTTCTTCGCAATTGGTTTGGGCTACGAAATGGTTGACGTCGGCGATGCAATTGCTTGACGAAAAATTTGTTGACGAGTTGACGGGCGAAGCAAAAACGGGCAGTAAAATCATCGCAGAAACTCCGCTGCAGGCTGAAAAGCTAGTCTCGGTTTTAGGATACGATCGTGCAGTTCAAGTAGCGCGGATTGCTTCGCTTACAAAAAAACCTGTTCGTACGGTTGTAAGTAAAATGAAACTGCTGACAGAAGAACAATTAGATCAATATTTGCCAGCAACTTTAGAAGAAGAGGGGTTGCCATAGCGGCGAAAATATTTTGAAACCTAATGGTGATGGGGGTTTTCAGTTATATGGGCAATATTGTAAGGGGGAAAATGGTGTAAAATAAATTCGTTTTCATCTCTTTGCAAATGGAAAGGTGGTATCATGGAGTCTTCTGAAATATTAAAACCTTTGTCAGGGGTGGAACTAACGCATCTGACCTACGCTCTGGTTGTCGTTGCGACGTTTTTTGGGCTTTCTTCTTTGTACTTGGTAGTTAGATTGCATCGACTTACTCTTTTGTACAAAAAAATGATGCAGGGGGCTACCGGAGAATCCATTGAAACGATGATGTTGGATCGCATTCAAGATATTGAAGCTCTGAAAAAAAATGTTGCGGAGTTGCGACAGGAGTGCGAAAAGCTCGACGCAGAGAGCCGAACACATATTCAACAGGTAGGGATTGTTCGTTTTAATGCCTTCGATAATACAGGAAGCGATCTTAGCTTTGCAGTTGCAATGTTGGATGCGGCAAACTCAGGCATGGTTTTGTCAGGCATTTATGGGCGTGAAGAGTCACGGGTTTATGCAAAGCCGGTTCTTAAAGGTGAGTCAACATATATGTTGACAAAAGAAGAACGGCAAGCATTAGAGACTGCGTATAAAAAATAAATTACAGAGGAAGCAGGAATTTCGTTTTCGGTGAAGAAATACTCTGATGCTTAGTTGGTTTTATGTTTTTAAAAGGAGGTTTTGGCTTGCAGAAAAAAACCAATCAACCAGATAGACGCAGTTATACCTTGATGTTGGTGCCTCACCGCGGGGATAAAGTATATCGGTTTCAAATGCCGATTCGAATTGTTAAAGCTTGTTTGGCGACCGCAGGCGTGGTTGCTGTTTTTGCGGTAACCGGTTTTGTTCATTATCAATACACCATAAATCGTGCACAAACTGAAATGGATGAATTGCAGTCACTTAGGTCTGTCAACGTGGCGCAGGCGACACAATTAAATCAGTTGGCAAAGAATACAGCGATTCTACAGGAAGAAATGTCTAAACTGAATCAATTAGACGCTGAAGTGCGCCGTTTATTGAATAAAGAAGAACTGCCCGGGACTTCTCGCTCCGGAATTAATCGTTCGACTTTGTCTCGTGGAGGGGAAGGAGGGCCTTCTGTAAAACCACAACCGGCAGAACTTAATAATCTTGTTACGGACTTGCAGGTAAGCGCAAAGGTTCGGGGCGAAAGTTTAGCGCAACTAAGAGACAGTTTAATCGACCGTAATGCTCGCATTGCCGCGACTCCGTCGATTTGGCCTACAGATGGTGTTGTTACATCTCGCTATGGGTGGCGTTGGGGAGGTAGCGATTGGCATCCTGGAATTGATGTTGCTGCAGATTCGGGTACTCCAATTGTGGCTACGGCTGCAGGAGTTGTTGTCGCCAGTGGTTGGAATGGCGGTTATGGACGGCAGGTAGTTGTGGATCATGGCTATGGAATAACCACTTCTTACGCACATAATTCGGAAAACGCAGTGTCTGTTGGACAAACTGTTAAAAAAGGGCAGCTAGTTGCCTATATGGGAAGTACAGGGTTTAGTACCGGCCCGCATGTTCATTATGAAGTTAAAGTGAATGGAACCGCCGTTAATCCAGCAAGTTTTCTTTGATTTTTTGAATACAGGACGGGAGATGGAATATGTTTGGGAGTAAAAAAAATTTGGAAATAACCGGTCAGGTGGAAACTATTATTGGACAAAGCACTTCTGTTAAAGGAAGCCTGACATCAAATGGCGCCCTTAGAATTGATGGGCAGTTCGATGGTGATATTACAACAACTGCAGATATTATTGTGGGTGAAACGGGACGAATTACAGCCACTGTGGGTGCCAGAAATGCGGTGGTTGCAGGAGCGGTTACCGGCAATATGGATATTGGTGACAAACTGGAATTGTTGCCAACCGCAAAATTGGTGGGCGACCTCAAGGTGGGGTCATTAATTATCGGTGAAGGCGCGGTATTTAAAGGAAATTGTGAAATGCGGCAAACACCTGAATAAATTTGGAAAATGAAGTTGGACAGGTACTATCTTTCTAAGGAAAGTGCAGTGCCTGTC
>DATMYT010000120.1:0-3805 GCA_035560855.1 Negativicutes bacterium
GATGGAGTTATGTTCATGCAAAAGTATAATCCAGTAACCCCAGAAATTCTTGCTGAATTAAAAAGTATTGTCGGCGATAAATTCGCATTTGCCGACCCAGAAAAAAGTGAAGCCTATTCCCGTGACGAAACTCCCGATACTAAGTATTCACACCTGCCGGAAGCCGTCGTGCTACCTAAGACAACTGAAGAGGTAGCCCGCATCGTCAAGCTGGCCAATAGGGAACGCATTTCAGTTATTCCACGTGGCGCCGGGACGGGACTTGCCTGCGGCGCCGTCCCGGTCACCGGCGGCATTGTTTTGTCGTTGGAACGCTTTGACCGAATCATCGACGTTAATACCGACGCCATGTACATGGTCGTACAGGCTGGTGTACGGACGGAGGAAGTACAGAAAGCGGCCAAAGCCGCCGGGCTTTTCTATGCCGGCGATCCCTGCAGCGGCGACAGTTGCTTCATCGGCGGCAATCTGGCTACAAACGCGGGAGGAAATCGTGCAGTCAAATATGGAACAACCCGTCATCAAGTTTATGACTTTGAAATGGTTACCCCGCTCGGCGATATCGTTCATCTTGGCAGCCGTCTGAACAAAAACACAACCGGTTATTGCCTGGAACAACTGGTGATGGGGTCCGAAGGAACTCTCGGCATTATCACGCAGGCGACATTGAAGTTGAAAGCTTTGCCCCAGCATGTCATCGACCTGCTGGCAGTTTTTCCCGATGTAGAAAAAGCCATTGCCATTGTAGGCCATATGTTGCGCGCCGGCATGTCGCCAACCTGCGTAGAATTTATGGATAATGCCACCGTGCAAAGCGTGGAACGGTTTTTACACGAAGGCTTGCCCCAAAGTGATGTTGGAAACTACATCATCATCCAGATGGAAGCCGATTCAGAAGAAGATCTGGAAAACAAAACTGTAGCTTTGGATGAACTGTGTACTGAAAATGGAGCGCTCTCCGTATTAGTCGCCGATTCACAAAAAATCTGGAAAGCCCGCAAGGCTTTTACCGAAGCAACCCGAGTAGAAAGCGCCGTCCAGTCCTTCGAAGATGTCGTCGTGCCAGTGGACCGCATTCCCGAAGCTGCGGAAGCCAGCAACCGGATCGCCGCCAAATGTGGCCTGGCTCTGCGCATGGTCAGTCATGCCGGCGACGGCAACATTCATCTTACCCTGTTTCGCAGCGATTTATCCGAAGCAGAATGGGACTCACGTCTTGGCGCGTTTGAAAACGAACTGTATGAAGTCGTATACCGTATGGGAGGCCGATTGTCCGGAGAGCACGGCATTGGCTACAAGCGCAAAGATCTGATGCAAAGGTTTACGGATCCGGTAGAATTGGACATGATGCGCCGCATCAAAAAAGCTCTCGATCCCGATCTGATCCTTAACCCCGGCAAAATATTCGATGTAGACGACTAAGCGACTTTCTATTTTCATGCCAATATACAAAAGAAGACCGCCTCAACGCGGTCTTCTTTTGCTGTCTATCTCCACCAAACATCGCTGGGATACGTAACTGCGCCTACCCTAATTGGTTCGCCGATTTTCGGTGTAGAAACAACTATTTGTCGTTCTTTGGCCGCCTTTGTGACCCGCTCAATCGGGTCAGTCCAATCATGCAAAGCTAAACTAAAGGCCCCCCAATGAATGGGAATCAGGTTGTTCCCTTTTACATCGAGGTGGGCTTGCACTGTTTCTTCCGGCATCATGTGAATGGCAGACCAGCGTTCATCATATTGACCGCACTCCATTAGCGTCCAATCGAAAGGCCCATACTTTTCGCCAATTTGTTCGAAGTGCGGGCCATACCCGCTATCGCCGCTAAAGAAGACTCTTGTCTGTTTACCGATAATCACCCATGAGCACCACAAAGTGGTATCACGGTTAAATAACCCTCTGCCAGAAAAATGCCTTGCTGGCGTCGCAACTAGTTTTAATCCGCCAACATCCGATTCAGCCCACCAATCATGTTCTTTGATCTTATCTTTCTCAATACCCCATCGTTCCAAATGGCTTCCAACGCCAAGAGGAACATAAAACTGACCGACTTTGTCCTTAATCGACATAATGGAATCATAATCCAAATGATCATAATGGTCATGAGACAAGATAACAATATCTACGGACGGTAGCTCCTCTATCTTCATGGGTAATGTTTCGCTATACCGTTTGCCGCCGAACAAAGGAAAGGGCGATGGAGTCTTGGCAAACATGGGGTCTATCAAAACTCTTTTGCCTTCGATTTCCAGCAGTACCGTAGAATGACCAAACCAATAAATCTTTGTTTCTCCCTTCTCCTGAAAACTTATAGTATTGATTAACTCCACAGGAATAGCTCCCTTCGGCCTTCCTTGTGGATTTCCTCTTATAAAGTCACGCACTATCGTAACCAAGGTCTCGGAATTCATGTCCATTGATGTAGGAATTTGATTCATAAACTTATTTTGTCTGAAATTTGAGGATTGGCTAAAAGTCTGGAGCTTCTCTTCCGATAATCCGCCACCAAATACCGGGTGAAATTTTAATAAACAAATGCCGAACAGGCCAATCCCAACAAAGATACTGATCATAACTTTCATCTGTTATCCCTCATTTTAGTCTATCGTGTACCGAGCAGTTCTGACGTAGTCGCCTCTTTAGTTAGTGCAACAGTTTTTCATACAACCAATTTTTCTTAATATGAACCGCCTTTTGTGGGCATAACTCATGGCAGCAGAAACACCGGATACATTTCTCTGTATTTACGATCGGCCGGTGGTTTTCCATGCTGATAGCTTTGGGCGGACAACTCTCCGTGCACAAACCGCAGGAAACACACGCATTATAATCAAATACCGGCTTCGGCCGCATCTTGTGTAAAATAAAATCTTGAATGAATGTAGGAACTCCTTTGATACTTAAGCCACCTATTGCATTGGTGCTTTGCGTAGCTGGAAGCTTAAAGGGTTCTATTTTTGTTTCATGTCGTTGTAGCCCTTTTAATTCGATTTCTGCCCAATTGCCGCCAAAAATATTTCTATTCTTGGCTTCGACCATTGTTGGAACCGCTTCCGGATTCATGCCAATGGTATGAATTGCCGCAAAATCTACGGCGTAAGGATTAGCCGAAGCAAAAACAAGGCCGACATGCCTTTTGTCTCCCGCTGCCGGACCGTCCCCTTCCATTCCTTCCACGCCATCAATCACAGAAAAAACGGGTTTTACGTATTCACATATATCGACTAGTAGCGCCGCAAAGTTGTCTACATTGTTCATTTTTAGATGGTAATCAATTTTTGTGCGCCCAGGAATTACGCCAAACAGATTTTTTACCGCTCCCGTGTAGGTCATCATGGTATGAGTCTTCAATTTAGCAGCTGATACTACAAAATCAACATCATTAATTATTTTGATGATTTGCATGGTGGGAGCAATTCTGGCCGCTTTATTTTCCACTTCAATAACCGAGCAGTCATAATTCAATTCACAGCCCGTTTTGTTAGCAACTTCTACCATTCCAGTTATGCTATAAACCGAATGCAAGAGCTTTTCATTAAAATTCAAAGCGGACCCGGGACTATCCCCAATGATCACTGAACATCCCAACGCCTGCAAATATCGAACAATGGCCTCTACAACGCTGGGATGCGTCGTAATTGCCTCTTTCGGACTGTTGCCCCGCAAAAGATTTACTTTAACCAAAACCCTGGGTTTAGATTTAATCTTTTGTTTTATCTCTGGGATTTCATCAAGACACTGAAATATTGCTTTTTCAACATTGTCATATTGGTAATCTGTGCATCGGGCTATACTTACTATATTC
>DATMYT010000121.1:0-3429 GCA_035560855.1 Negativicutes bacterium
CAATATAGTAAGGAGGGATCCCTTTGGTTTGGGTCGGCGCAATTATAGTACTGTTAACATTTGCCGCGATTATCAAGAAATTTGAAACGAGACTGGTGCTTTTTTTATCAGGGGTTGTAATGGCTGCTTTGTCGGGGAAACCGACGGAGGCGATTACTGCTTTTAGCGCAGCAATGGTTAATTCAGGACTTGTTCCGGTCATTTGTACAGTCATGGGTTTTGCTTTCGTCATGAAACTTACCAAATGCGATGCTCATCTGGTTCATTTGCTGGCTGGCGTGCTCGGTCGGTTTCGGATCGTTTTGATTCCAGGAACTGTGATTGTCACGTTTCTCATCAACATTGCGTTGCCCAGTGCCGCAGGCTGTGGCGCAGCCGTCGGCGCCATCATGATTCCAACCTTGATCGGATCGGGAATAAATCCCATTATGGCGGCGTGCGCCGTGTTGGCAGGCACATGGGGCAGTGTTTTTAATCCTGGTTCCGCGCATGTTCCTTTTATCGCCAAACTGGGAAATACCGATGTGATGACGGTGATCGCCGGCCATACAATCCCATCAGTCATCGGGATAGGTGTTGTTGCTGTGTTGCTGACTATTATTGCCCGCGTTTTGAAAGAAGACGGCTCAGGGGAAGCAAGCACTGCAACGGCTACAAAAATTAATAGCGACTTCAAGGTACAATGGTATAAAGCAGTCGTGCCGATAATTCCCTTGTTGCTATTGGTTTTGGGCAGCAAGCAGGTCAATCTGCTTCCGGGTCCGGAAATATCGGTTCCAGCCGCTATGCTCATAGGAACGGCGTTGGGGTTTGCCGTTACCTTGACCAAAGTTGACGAGGTCTCCAAACAGTTTTTTGATGGGATGGGCAGCGCCTATGGCAATGTCATCGGTATCATTATTGCGGCGGCGGTCTTTACCAAAGGAATGGAGTTGATCGGTCTCACTGGCGCGTTGATTACGGCAATGAAGAGCTCAGAATCGATCGCCCGGCTTGCAGCGACCTTCGGCCCCTTTATCATTGCGGTTCTCGGCGGCTCAGGCGATGCGGCAACGTTGGCGTTTAACGGCGCTATCACTCCGCATGCAGCTCAGTTTGGTTTTGGAATTCTGCCGATGGGGTCGCAGGCGTTCATCGCTGGTGCGTTAGGCCGTTCCATGTCCCCTGTGGCTGGAGTGGCAATTGTTTGTGCGGGCCTGGCGCAGGTTAATCCCATAGATATGGCAAAAAGAAATGCGATTCCGATGATCGTAACAGCGATCATTTCAATGTTTATCTTGTTATAATATAGTTATCTTGTTTTAAAAGGAGACTGAAAGTATGGACAAACAAATCATCAAAGCGGCAGAGGCGTTAAAAGAAAAAACGATCGCCCGCCGCCGGGACTTGCACAAACATGCCGAGGTGGCCTGGACAGAGTTCCGTACCGCTTCTTTCGTGGCAAAGACATTGACTGAACTCGGATATCAGGTAAGCACCGGTGTCGATACACATGAGGAATCGGCCATGATGGGCGTTCCGTCGAAGGTTGAGCTGGAAAAACAGATGCAACGGGCGATCGATCAAGGCGCAGACAAGACCTGGGTCGCAAAAATGGCGGGAGGAAAAACCGGAGTTGTCGGCGTCATGAAGTTTGCGAACCCCGGTCCCGTGGTCGCTTTGCGGGTGGATATGGATGCCAACGATTTGACGGAAGCGGCGGAACCCAAGCACCGTCCGTTCAAAGAGGGCTTTGCCAGTATCAACAAAGGCGCTATGCATGCCTGCGGTCATGACGGTCACACGTCAGTCGGCCTGGCAGTGGCGGAAGTATTGGCAGGGTTGAAAGATCAACTGGCCGGCACAATCAAGATGATTTTCCAACCGGCGGAAGAAGGCGTTCGTGGCGCAAAAGCCATGATGAGCAAGGGCGTTGTCGATGATGTGAAATATATTGTGGGAATGCATCTGGGCGTGAATTTGCGCAAAACTGGTCAAGTCGCCTGTAGGACGGAAGGATTCCTGGCCACGACCAAAGTGGATGCAACCTTTACCGGGGTACCGGCTCATGCGGGGGCTGCGCCTGAGACGGGGAAAAATGCGATCCTGGCCGCCTGTACGGCAACTCTTAATTTGCATGCCATTTCCCGCCACAGTCATGGGGCGTCTCGGATCAACGTAGGCGTTATCCAAGGCGGCAGCGGGCGCAATGTTATTCCTGCTAATGCGCTGATCAAGGTTGAGACGCGCGGTGCCGTCAGTGACATCAATGAATATGTATATGCGGAAGCTGTGCGAATCATTGAAGCCTCGGCAGCCATGCAGGGGTGCAAAGTGACGATGGAACTGATGGGCGGCGCTGCCGGCTGTGAAAACGATCCGGAACTGGTAGAGCGAATCCGCAAGGTTGCCGAGCGTCAAAAATTATTGCCGGAAATTGTAGCGGCAGGCAATATTGGTGGTAGCGAGGATTGCACCTATTTCATGGAGCGAGTACAAAAAAATGGTGGACAGGCTGCGTTTGTCATGGTAGGAACCGAACTTGCGGCAGGCCATCACGACAGTTTTTTTGACTTCAACGAGGAAGCATTAGTTCCGGCGATTGCCCTGATGAGCGGAGCGGCAGCGGATTTGCTGATTCAGGGGTAGTTTTTTTCGGCACTTGACAAGCTGCGACGTGATTGATAAAGTATACGTAAATGATATGACCTTTAAACTGGTCCCGTGAGGCCGGTAAGGGGATGACTAATTTGCTGTATTCAGCAGCCTTCTTCTGTGCTTCACACAGAGGAAGGCTGTTTCTTTTTGTAAATGTAAGATTTTTAAAGAGAGTAAAGGAGGCGTAGGAATGGGAAAAAGTCCGGTATCGTTTAAGAACAAAGACATTCTCCAGCTCCAGGGGATGTCGGAAGCCCAGTTACTGCTGATTCTGGATACGGCGAAAGAAATGAAAACCATTATTGATCGCGATATCAAGAAGGTGCCGACGCTGCGCGGAAAGTCGATTATCAATTTGTTTTATGAGCCGAGCACTCGAACCCGAACATCATTTGAATTGGCAGGGAAATATCTCGGCGCTGACGTGGTCAATATCACAACCTCTGCTTCGAGTATCGTAAAAGGCGAAAGCCTGCGTGATACTCTTCTCACTGTTGAGGCCATGGGTGTGGATGCGGTGGTCATGCGCCATGAAGTCGAAGGCTCAGCCCAGTTTGCCGCTCAGATTCTGAAGCCGGTTGTGATCAACGCCGGTGATGGAGCGCATGAGCATCCGACGCAAGGGTTGCTCGACATGTTTACAGTTTTGCAATATAAGCAACGGATTGAAGGGCTCAAGGTTGTCATTGTCGGCGATATCCTACACAGTCGGGTGGCGCGCTCCGATATCTGGGGGATGAAGTCGCTCGGCGCGGATGTGCATGTTGCGGGACCGGCGCCCTTGCTGGCCAG
>DATMYT010000122.1:0-2207 GCA_035560855.1 Negativicutes bacterium
CATGACCGAAATATCTTGAAAAACGGAAACTGCGCCATTCATTTTGCCGTTCACCATAATTGGCGCATAATTTGCCATTACAACCGTCCCATTCACGATAAGCTTCTGTCCCAACAAGGGTTTTTTCGACTCCAGAATCCCCAGCAGTAGCGTTTCCGGATAAACCTCAACAACAGAACGCCCAATAAGGTTTTCCCGTTTGATCCCCAAAATTTCTTCCGCCATTTTGTTTACCAAGGTCAAAATTCCCTGGCAATCCACCGCCATAATTCCATTTTGGACTGAATTGATAACTGCATGAAATTGTTCTTCCAGTTCCGGCAAGGAGACAGCACCCTTTTTGTTCATTATTCTCACCCTTTTCCTCACTGATCATTAACTACAACTTCAATATCCATGCAAAAATCATGCCGTTCACAGCCTATGTCTTCGCTTTTGTCGCCGAAAATCCCTGCCCCCTTTAAAACAGAAAAGCCGGGAAGTCTGACCCCTTCCCGGCAGTGAATTTTTAGCCTATATGATGCTCGCTGTCTATTCCGATTATTATTCGTATCTTAATGCATCAATCGGGTCAAGCAACGCCGCCTTACGAGCCGGATAGATTCCGAAGAACAACCCAATCATTACAGACACGCCAAAGGCTCCGAAGATGGCCCACCATGAAACCACCGTATTCCAACCGGCCACTAGCGAAATAATTCGGGCGCCGACCACACCGACGACAATGCCCAATAAACCGCCGGTAACGCTGATGGCGATAGCTTCAATGATAAATTGCATAAGCACGTTTTTGAAAGTAGCTCCCAACGCTTTCCTGATGCCGATTTCCCGCGTCCGTTCCGTCACCGATACCAACATGATATTCATAATGCCGATACCCCCAACCAGAAGGGAAATAGCCGCAACATTGCCCAGTAGCAGTGTGATTGTAGAGGTGGTTTCGGTCATCGTCGCCATGAGCGCCGTCATGTTCCTGACGGTGAAGTCGTTTTCAACCGTGGCGGCAAGACGATGGCGGCTTCGCAAAAGTGCAGTCACATCATCCTGCACCTTATTGATGACTTCTGCGTTTTTAGCTTGAATGCTCACATTATTAAGATAGGTGATACCCATCAAACGATCTTGGGCAGTTGCCAACGGCACGATCACCATATCATCCTGATCCTGCCCCATGGCGGATTGTCCTTTGCTAGCCAGAACACCGACCACTCGGAATGGCGCTTTGTTAATACGAATCGTCTTTCCTACCGCACTGGCTCCACCGAACAAATTGGTCGCCACTGTTTGGCCGAGAACTGCCACTCTCGCGCGTGAATTATCATCACTATTGCTAAAAAATCCACCGGAAGCCATTGTGAAATTACGTACAGCTAAAAAATCCGGTGTAGTTCCCTGCACGGTGGTTTTCCAATTCTGATTGCCATAGATGACCTGGTACTGCGAACTAACCGCCGGCAATACATAATTAACTCCAGCGACTTGCTTTGTAATGGCCTTGGCATCTAGATTGGTGAGCGTTATATTTGAGCCGGCGGCTAGTCTTACTGTGCCGGGCGGCGCATTGGAACCCGGCATGACAATGAGCAGGTTGCTGCCCAGTCCCGCAATGGAACTCTGTACTTTCTCCTGTACGCCCATGCCGATCGATACCATTGCAATTACAGCGCCAACGCCAATAATGATACCCAACATAGTAAGAATGGAACGCATTTTATTTGACTTGAGTCCTTCCAACGCAATCAGTATACTTTCCCGAAACATAGTCTCACCTCCCTTCCCTATACGGCGGCTTTAACATCATTGCTTTCATCTTTGAGAATCTTTCCATCCCGAACAAAGATTACTCGTTTGGCATAGGCCGCAATATCCGCTTCATGCGTAACCATGATGATCGTTCTTCCTTGGGCATGCAGCCCACAGAAAATATCCATAATTTCTAGACTTGACTTCGTATCCAGGTTACCTGTTGGTTCGTCGGCAATGAGAATTGCCGGATCAGTGACCAAAGCCCTTGCGATGGCAACACGCTGTCGCTGCCCGCCCGACAACTCATTGGGCCGGTGATCCTTGCGTTCAGCAATCCCGACTTTAGTCAATGTTGACAGCGCCCGACTCATTCGTTCGTTATCATCAACCCCTGCATATACCAACGGCAATGCAATATTTTTCAAGGCGGAAATTCGGGGCAACAAATTAAAATTTTGAAA
>DATMYT010000123.1:0-2751 GCA_035560855.1 Negativicutes bacterium
CGGGTGTATATTTCGGTCAAACTGACCGCTCTTCTCGGAGCAAACTGACCGGTCCTGTCGGAGCAAACTGACTGAACCTCTCGGACCAAACTGACCGATTCGGCGGTCCTCCACGGAAAGTGTAGCACCGTACTTTTCAAATCACAAGGGTTATGTGTCCGGCAGGGGTTTAGCTGGGGGCGGAGTGTCCATGGGTGGATTCTTGCGCAAGGAGTCGCCTTCCAGTTCCAGTCGGTAGGAGTTATGCACCAATCGGTCCAGGCAGGCATCCGCAAGTGTGGGATCAGTAAACAGCGAATACCAGTCCGCTACTGGAATCTGGGCGGCCAAAATTGTAGATCCCCGGTTCACACGGTCATCAATCACCTCCAGGATGTCCCGACTGTCAGCCGCATTGATTTCGGACAAACCCCAATCGTCAATAACGAGTAACCGGGATTTTTTAAGTTGACTCAAATAGCGGTTATAGCTGCCGTCCATTTTTGCAATTTGCAAATCCGTCAATAGTCTCGGCAGCCGGATATATTTCACCGGATAATTGAATCGACACGCATTATGGCCCAGGGCCGAGACCAGAAAGGATTTCCCTGTGCCCGTCTTGCCGGTGATAAGAAGATTACGGTGCTGATCAATCCAGCCGCACTCCGCCAGCAGGGACACCAAATTTCGATCTAACTTGCGGGAAGGGTGGTAATTCAGATCTTCCAAACAAGCCCTCTGCGGTATGCCGGATTGCTGCAGCAGTCGTTTCCATCGTTTGTTGTGCCGGGCTGTCCATTCTGCATCTACCACAAGTCCCATCAGTTCATCCGGTGATCGGCTGGCAAAGTCCGGAAATCCTGCCAGGCGACGATAACTTTCCGCCATAGCGGGAAGTTTCAGTTGGCTCAGCTTTTCAAGCGTTTGTTGCCGCAACATGTTGCTTTCCCTCCTCCCGATAGTATTCGGGGCCCCGGAGGTTGGCATGCCGAATGGCGGGCAACGGTATCTTGTTTTTCTCTATGGAGGCCTTGATAAGTTTTTCCACGTAGCCGCAGCCATATTCGCGGGTCGTGAGGGCAATCCCGCAAGCCGCTTCGACTGTGGCGGCACCGTGAATCTTGACGATACGCCGAAGTCCCATGCAGGAACGGTAGGCTTGTTGCTCCACTTTCGTCCGGCCAAATATTTTCTGCACCAACTCGGTCGTATGGATTCCGATTCCTTGCGCCCACAGCACGGCACTCTCCCGGTTCATTCCCAGGTACGCTTTGTGGTTTTCCGGCATATGAGCCACGTCCGTCGCATATTGTCGAGGTCTTCCCTGTAGGCGGGGATGGCTGCATATGCGGACGCCGTTTTGAAAAATCTCAATCACACTGCGGCCAATCCGGACCTCTACTTTTTGCCGTGCAAAGCAGTGGGGCGTGCTGTAATACTGTTTTTGCACCTCGACATGGTAATCGGCGTTCACGGTGGCCACGCGCCAGTCCGCGTACTCGTAGGGAATGGCTGGCAGGCGTCGCAGTGCAGGCTGGTCTTGTTCCAGAAACACACTGCGCCGGGAGCCCTCCAGTTTTTGATAGGGCTTGTCCGAGAACTCGGCCAACTTTTTACGGATGGCGACATTGAGTTCGGTAAACGAGAAAAAAGTTACGTTGCGAAGTGCCGCCATCACCCAAGTTTCCAAATCTCCCACACTTTTTTCCACCTTGGGCTTGTCTTTGGGTTTGCGGACGCGGGCGGGGATTACGGCAACATCATAGTGCTGGGCCATCTCACGGTACGTTTTATTGATCTCGGGATCATATTTATCTGCCAAGGTTACGGCGCTTTTATCGTTGTCCGGCACCAGGATCAATGGCACGCCCGCATAATATTCGAAAGCATTCCGGTGGGCCGCGATCCAGTGTTCCTTTTCCTTGGTCGGAAAAGCTTCCGCATAGGGGTAACCACTGCGTCCCAGGGCGCAAACGAAAAGGTAGGCGGGAATGATTTCGCCGGTGGAGGAGTCAATAACGGTCATTGTATCGCCGGCCCAATCGACAAACAATTTTTCGCCGGCCTTGTGCAGGATGTGCATGCTGAGCTGGCGGGTTCCCACCCACTTTCGGTAACGCTCGCAAAACTGCGTGTATTGCACACCTTCGGGATGGGACCACTTGTATTCGTGCCACAGTAGGCTCAGGTTCACGCCGGGACGGCGCAATTCTTGGTCGATGTATTCGAGGTCCGGTTCCGGACGTGGAGCCACGGTGGGCTTCTTTTCACCATAGATTCGTAGTTCTATCTCCGTGTCATTCAATGTTTCGGCAGTTTCCCATGTCAGCGCTTTTTCTTCGGCCCGCCGCAAGATGTCCTTGACGGTGTTGTGGGAACAGCCGACGCTGCGACCGATGGCGCTCAGGCTCACCCCAGCCCTATCCTTGAGGCGCAAGATTTCCTTAATTCTTGCCATTTTGCTCCTCCTGCTCATTGTTTGACCTCCTTCGATAGACTGTATCCATTCTACCGAAGAATGCGGTCGATTTCTCTCAGGAGGGTTCGCTTGCCGGTCAATTTGCTCCGACACTGGCGGTCAGTTTGGTCCGATACCGATGGTCAATTTGGTCCGACATGCGTTGTCACTTTGGTCCGAAATACACACGGGTACTTATCGAGCAAAGGAGTCCTTGAATACAACGATATTGCCGATCGTCAGAAGGTATTAAAATTAATTGCAGAAGCAATAGAAGCGATTAAGGAAGACAATAGCCATGAACTATATAATAA
>DATMYT010000124.1:0-6710 GCA_035560855.1 Negativicutes bacterium
CGTCCTAATGTGCACATATACTTGTGAATCCAATTCCTTTATTTAGAAAATAGACAAAAATCTGAAAAAGCTAAGAACCGTTCATATTTATTAAACACCACTATACTGTCTCAGACTGTACTGATTCATCACCATGCACTCATTTTAAATAGCCGGCCATGTTCACCCTCATCGTGCAACCTCACAACAATTTCGTCAGTAGTAAATACAGAATCATTTACATCAGCTCGCTCTGGTAAGTCAGAATCGATCAGTGTAATAATCGGTTGAAGGCCAAGTTCGGCGTATCGGCGAATGACCGTAAGCAGATTTTCCTTCTTGCGATCATCCAGGGACTCGAACACTCCATCGTGATAAACGAAGCGAGGAAACTTGTCATCTAAGTGCGCTCGCAGTACGGCCATATCGAAAGCTATACACAAAAGCTTACGATAAGTATGCCCGAGATCGGCGCTTGTCGCATTTCCTGACTTATCTAGTATCTCGGCCTTGAATTCAAGATGCCCTTCCTGATTCGGGACTACGCTCAGTAGCGCCTTGCGGTCGATGACTTCTTCAACTATTTCACTGAAAAACAGGCGGATCGACGAAAATAAGCTGTTCTGATCCGAGTTCTGCCTCTCGACATCCGCTTCGATCTTGGTCTGCAAATGACCGCGTTCTTCTGTCAAAGTTCGGATTTCTGCCCGAAGCTCCTGCAGGCGATGCAGAAAGCCGCGTTGGCGCTCCAACGAAGTGATATCAGCACGCAATGTGACCATTTCGTCTGACACTTGCTTGTACTTGCCAAAAATGTCGGTTTCGCTCAGAAATGACAGCATATCAGAACGTTTTTTACCAAGGACGTTCAGCTCAGTATTGATACGCTTTAGCTCAGCTTCGATTTCTGCGCGCTCTTCCTGAAGATAACCTCGACGTTCATCCGTGATTGCTCTGTTGAATGAGATCAACTGCTGATAGTCCTTCTTGATCTGCCCCTCGAAAAGGATACCGGCTTCCTTGAAAAGACGCTGGGCCTCATCAGGATTGAAAAGAATCTGGTCTTCTTCAAGTGAGGAAAGAATCTTCTTGCGATTTTGATTGAGTAAATAGCGCGCTGCATTGTGTGCAGCAATGCGTTCGTCAATATCTTCAACCAATTGCTTTGTATGATCCGTGTCCTGTGCGCGAAAATCGAAGGCATCCAAGAGCTTCTGCTTCTTCTCTGCTTCCTTCAGTTTGAGCAGCAAAAGACCTTCGATCTTGCTGATATCCGCGATGGTCCCACCTAGCTCATTCTTGATGATCTGAGCGGTTGCATCCTTTTCTTCGAGCTGCTCTTCTTTCTTATAGTGTTGAGCTACAAGCTGATCGTCAAAACCAAGAACATGAGCCAAAAACGGCTTCCAGTCCGAATGAGCACCAGCGAACTTGTGGAGATGGAACACATCACGGAAGTCATCCTGAGCACGCAACAAATATCCTAGACCTTTACGAAATGCCCAGGGTTTGAGCGCTCGCCAATCGAGCAAACCGTCCAGAAGATCGCGGGCACGTTCGAAGGATATATCCTGATGATCCCAGTCGGCCAGTGGAAGAATAGACAAGTCCTGATGCCCAGCTTCATGCCGTTTGAAGCTGATCTTGGTCGCGTCTTTGACGGCTCGACGAATCGTCACAAATGAAGCATCGCCCAACTCAATTTCCAAGAAGAAAATAAACTCCTTGAACAATTCAAGGTGTTTAAAGATAAAGAACTTTGGATTGCGCTTGGAAAGAAATGCGAAATCAAGCAACCGCCCAAGGGTCGTCTTTCCTAGGTTGTGGGTATCTTTATCGCGGTTTTCGGGCAAACGAATTTCTGCCAATACGACGTTCAGGCCGTGGACGAACTCTACTGGTTCGAACACATCCGGCTTGTTGGTATAGAGTCTAGACAGTTTCATTAGGACCTACGTACTCAACGGAATCAGTTTTGGGAAGATATTCGACCAGTCCCATGAGATAAAGGAAGTTAAGTGCTGGCAGGAATAGCACGTCGCCTCCAACAATGCGTTTCTTTACAAACTTTCTTAACACGTCGTACTCATCAACTCGGCAAGTCTTTAGACGAGCCAGCAGCAGCAACGATACATTGATAACCGTGCGATCAGGATGAGAGTGCTTGGTCGGCCTAAGCATCATCGACCTCCCCAATATCGCAGTTCCAATACATGTAGAACAGTACTGCTCTAGTCAAACGTTTATGGGCGTGCTGTCGAAGGACCGGATCGCGATTGAAAAGCAAGTCCACCAGATATTCCATCACATCGTCGAAGGTCTGATAATTTTTGCGTTTGGCGATGATCTTGAGTTGAAACTCATCGACCACCGATTCATACATGCGCAATAATTCGAGGTTTTCCGGCGCCGCGAGAAAGGTCCGTATCTGCATGGTCTCCTTCAGATACTTACGCCGTTGCGCTTTAGCATATTCTGCACTCATATTATTGAGCTCATTTTTCACCTCGTATGGAACTCGCGCGGTCGGGGGGTCATCGAGCAGCACCCCAACATTTTTTATCTGACTGGCTAACGCTTGAACCACTTCAGCCAAGTCGTCGGGGCTAACGATCAATGGTGAATCGACTAGATTGAGGTCTGCTTCCTTAGCAACCTCCGGAAAGCGCTTAAGCCAGATTTCCAATTGCTCCAATCCACAAAGGTATATCGACGATACAGGAATATCACACTGTAACGCGATATGATCGCGTATCTCTGTTTCTGCATTTCCGGCCAAGCGTCGATTGGCAAACAACATGTAGTGATCAAGCTGCTTAGCTTCGCGCAACTTTTTGATGCGTGGAATCTCCTTGTTCAGCACAGTGTTAACGGCTGAAACGCTGAAAAAATCGGATTCCGAGAAATTGCGGTTGTAGCCGTTGGTATGCTTAGCCTGAATGATGGTTGTACCGACCCAAGGCCCTGCTTTGCTTGGATGAAGTTCCGCCGTTCCCACAAACTTTGCATCTCGACCACCATCAGGCCCTTTCGCAAAACCTTGTACGGAGATCCCAAGCAAGCGCTGGCACAGGAGCAAAATCAATCGCTCAAACTGGTCGTCACTGAGATCCTCGTAGGAAAACTTCATTGGACCTTCACGTTTCCGTGTTTAGGATAACGACTCATAGGCATTTAATACCTGCTAAATCGCTTTTTTGTTGAAATATAACCCATATAAGACGCAAATCAGAAATATAATACAACCACATTTCCGTTGAAGATTCTCAAACCTTGCTGGGTTCGCCTCCAAGTAAATGACGGTATTTAAGCATCCGCCGCCAGTTTCCCTCCCAAGCGTTAGCATCCAGATGTATCGATCGCACGCCTTCTCAAATAATGGAATAATTCTTACGAGCCTTCAGCCCATCCAGGTAATCCGCCCAAGCCGGCATCATCCGTCGGCCTTTGTTGAGGTGCTTCGAGCGATTGTAGGCCTCACCCAACCTGACAGGAACCTCGGTGCTCCAGCTGGGCCTCAATCGCATCAGGACTGAAGCCCAACGTCTCGTGCAACATCGTCCTGGCCATAGCGCAGAACCCGCGGAACAGCACCAAAATAAAAAAGGCCCCGGATCACCAGGAGCCCCTCTCAAATATCCAGCCAATAATTATTTGGTGGTACTTTTGGTGGTATATCACTTTTCAAACAACATCATACTGTTATTTTATAATCTGTTACAGCTCACATCATAAGGACACCCTCGCCAAGCAATAGTCTGACATCATCTCAAGATGTCCGAAGAGCCCTGTAAAATCAGGGCTCTTCTTGTTTTTATGGTCTTCCCTCGCCTCTATCGATATCGTGAAGTCCACACCTGTTGGTGGTACTCTTGATGACTCCATGCCGGCAACACTCGTTAAATGCAATGCTGGATGCAAAAAAACGCTCCTCACCATCATAGGGGGAGCAAGGCATCTACAGCTTCCGCAAAATCTTTAGCAGACGTTTCTTCCCCTTTTCTGAGACGAACCCTGACGAGTGTCCGACCTGATATTAGGTGTTAATGGGTGTAGATTTGGTTGATGCTTCATACAGGCACAATGCAAATCACCTTGCTGAAACAGTGAGCCTGATTGCTCTGATCGATGAGTTTAAAAGCGCATGGCGCGTATTGGGGTAACTCGTCGCAGTCGAGTGTTGTCCGCCCTGCCGTCACTTCAGGCGGCCTATGCTTACGTTTTGTGCAGTTCGCGGGTAAGAGTCATCAAGCTCAACAAGGGAACTTAATTACCAGCTATTCGGCAAACTCAGGGCACAGTCCGGACCAGTGCCCCAAACTGGCAACAGTGACTGGTATTCTTCCTGCGTTCGCTAGTCCAGTAAATCCATTGCCTTCAGAAAAAGGTGGCGTGCGAGAAAATCATCATGGCGTCCTTACCGGAGCTCTCACCGCAAATCATTGAGTTTACCCGTGAAAATGGGAGAATTACGATAGGCGATGCTATCAAGTTGACTGGCACCAGCCGCAACACATTGAAAGTGCACTTCCGAAACCTGGTCGAACGCCGTCATCTGACCCGGCACGGTAGTGAACGCGGTGTCTGGCATGAATCGGGATTATTTCAAGAAGCGGATTTTAAAGAACGGCATTTTAAGCTCTTCAGCATTGGGTTGCTGAATATTCTTACCGACTTGATGGTCCGTCACCATAACCCTGTCCGCGAAATTCATCAAGGGGTTAAAAGTATGATTAATAAAGAACGTCCTACTACTCAGTTCTCGCCATCAAGCGGCAACACAAATTTCAACTTCTCAGGAATTCCAGAAGATCATTGTTGAGCCTCTCTTTATGCGTATCCGTCAATCCATGAGGTGCTCCCTCGTAAATCTTCAGAGTCGCATTCTTCACCAGCTTCGCTGATTGCAGAGCCGACGATTTGATCGGGACAATCTGATCGTCGTCACCATGAAGGATCAAAGTCGGTATATCGAATTTCTTGAGGTCTTCAGTGAAGTCCGTTTCGGAGAACGCCTTGATGCAGTCGAAGGTGTTTTTGTGACCGGCCTGCATTCCCTGGAGCCAGAATGAGTCGATCATACCCTGTGAGACCTTGGCGCCATCTCTGTTAGCACCGAAAAACGGGCCGCCGGCGAAATCCTTATAGAGCTGTGATCGGTCAGACAGTGAACCTTTGCGAATCTGGTCGAACACTTCAATCGGCAAACCGTCGGGATTATCTGCCGTTTTCAGCATCAATGGAGGAACAGAGGCAATCAGCGCGGCTTTTGAGATGCGTTTTGTGCCGTGCAGGCCAATATAGCGGGCAATTTCACCCCCACCCGCTGAAAAACCAATCAGTACCGCATCCTTCAGGTCAAGCATTTCGATGAGCGCTGAGAGGTCATCAGCATAAGTGTCCATCTCATTGCCACTCCATGGCTGGCTCGACCGTCCATGGCCGCGACGGTCATGGGCTATGCAGCGGTATCCGTTTGAAGCCAGAAACATCATCTGAGATGCCCAGCTATCCGAACTCAGCGGCCATCCATGGCTGAAAACAACGGGAGTTCCCTTTCCCCAGTCCTTGTAATAGATCCGGGTGCCGTCTTTCATGGTAATCATGCTCATTTTTCCTTCATTTTGTTAAACAGCGGAGGTGGTTTCCTGCTTACAGGAGCAGAACCGGTTTATCGGTTGTCGAATTCCCGTTACCACACTATTTGATTGCTGTTGCAATACCTGCCCAGCGTAAAGCGTTCTGTTTACAGACAGTGTTTGTTGGCGGACGTGAGCCCAAGTTACCAGACCATTCTGGTTTAGAATGCCGGGTCCATGTCCCGTATGATAAAAAATGAGGCACAGGATATTGTTTGCACAACTCTCCTGCACCCCAAATCATGACGCCCCAAAAACACAGCCTCTTAATGCATCATTTTTTGAACCATGAGTCATCGGCAGACTTCTCCCATTTGTCAACCATTTTTTCAGCTTCTTCTTTAGCGATGCCATAGCGCTCCTGAATTTTGCCGAGAAATTGTTCTCGTTTCCCAGCGACAACATCTAAATCATCATCAGTGAGCTTACCCCACTGCACCTGCACTCTACCCTTGAGTTGCTTCCAGTTTCCTTCAATCTGATCCCAGTTAATCATTCGTATCTCCTGTTTTGGTTCATAAAACTCATCTGCTGTTCTTCAATCCTCATCATATTGCAGCCTCACATGACTTTTCCGGCAGAGAACAATAGGGGTTGATTGCAATGGTTTCGAGTACGCTGTGTCTCCATTTCAATGAAAAGAGCTTCTTCAGCTGGACGTGAGCCCGATTTTCCAGCCCATTTTGGCTAAGAAAGTTGGGTTTACCGTCCTTCAATATCTCAGGCAAGCCAGCCAGGCTTTCAAACTGAATGGATGCTGCGACGAGTGGCCCCCTATTCAGTGACGTACTTATGCGAAAAAACGATCACCAGACTCGCATGACATGAAAAGCACAAAATTGTACCCGAAACACCTGTCACACTCACAACACAAAACTGCGCTTCACTAATAACGACACAAAGGGAACTACGTACTGAAAAAAAAGGAAGTGATTGAATGCACAGGATTTGACTCTCAGGCATTCAGGAGGAGGGTTGTCGAAGGGGGGATGAACAGTTACTGCGGCCATCAAGGCTGAAATCAAAGCTTCTTTATATTACAAAGATTTTCGTTTTATGAAGGGCAAAACATCGAACAATCCGGATTTTTTC
>DATMYT010000125.1:0-3099 GCA_035560855.1 Negativicutes bacterium
GTATAAATGGTAATCCACAGCTTATCCGGCGCTAGGCCCAATTCTTTGGTTATAAATTCCCACGCCCAGGCAATCGCTTCTTTTTTAAAATAATCACCAAACGAAAAATTACCCAACATTTCAAAAAAAGTATGATGCCGGGCGGTACGGCCAACATTCTCAATGTCGCCGGTACGAATGCATCGTTGTGAAGTCGCAATCCGTAAATGGGGCGGTTTCATCTTGCCGGTAAAAAACGGCTTGAACGGAGCCATACCTGCTCCGATCAGCAATAAACTCGGATCATTGTCAGGAACGAGAGGAGAACTGGGCAGGATCAAATGATCTTTCCCAGCAAAATACTGCAGAAATTTTTGTCGTAATTCATTTCCAGTCATGCTTAACCCTCCAATTGGCCAATAGTGCGCATTCTCATGGAATTATACACAATTTTACGAACCCTTGTCAATTTACTAACGGCTACTATGCAACTGTCAGGTTGCAGTTTAGCAGAAGGTACGCCCTCTTCCATGTATCTTCACGACAAAGGCTCCCCATCTATCAACGGGGAGCCTTTGTCGTGCCACTCACTTATCTTATTTTATTTTTCCATCTCCGGATCATAAAATTCGCCAAACAGCTCTGCATCAGATGGTTTGTCCTCTGGGATTGGTTTTGACACCCATGTAGTATTCATATAATGTTTCAAATGCACATTTTCAGAGACTATATTGCCGCCCCAAGTACCGCAGCCCAGACTTGAAGTCATCGGCATGCCGTTGTTGAATGCACCCGCATTAGCCTTGGACTGAGGTTGACGCACCATGATTCGGCTGACAGGCGCCGCCAATGCCAATCGATGAATGTGATCGTCATCGAAGGAGTAAATGCCGACAGAGTGCCCTTTGCCCCCCACTTCATAAATAGCCCGCATCATGTCCAGCGCATTCTCAAACTCGCCACTATACTTATACACAGCAAGCAGGGTAGTCAGCTTCTCGCCCGAAAACGGATATTCTTTGCCGATGCCATCACCCATAACAATAATAAACCGTCGGTCCGCCGGTATGTTGAATCCGGCGAATTCCGCCAGTTTTTGCGGTGCCAGCGCCACAGTTTTCGGCAGCCGGTGCCCTTCACTATCCCACATTGCAGATCGAAGTTTGGCTTTTTCCTGCTCACTTGCAAGATAGCCGCCTTCCTTGACAAGTTGTTGTACCAAATTTTCAAAGATACTTTCATGGATTATCAGATTGCCATCGGCTGAACATCCCGACCCAAAGTCAGACGTCTTGCTTAACATTGTGTTGCGGGCAGCCTCCTCAATATGAGCGGTTTCATCCATAATCATCGTAGCATTGCCAGCTCCAACTCCGTAGGCTGGCGTTCCCGAACTATACGCCGCTTTAACCATATCTTTGCCGCCTGTGGCCAGTACCAAATCTGCACGCGCCATCAAGGCTTTGGACATTGGAATGTTTACCTGGGTAAGACACTGCAGAATATCTGCCGGTGAGCCTTCCCGTTCCAACGCCTCCCGCATCAAACGCACTGTTTCAAAAGTGGTTTTCTTGGAACGCGGATGCGGCGAAAAGATTACAACATCGCGGGCTTTAATTGCATAAACTGCCGTCCCTCCTGGTGTCAAATCAGGATTGGTAGTTGGCACGATCGAAGCGATAATTCCTACCGGCTTGGCATATTTTATGATTCCTTTTTCAGGAATCTCTTCAATGATCCCTACGCTTTTCTGCCGCAAAGCATCCCGTAACACCCCACGGATCTTCATTCGTTTGTTCATACGGCTAACGGGGTCGCCCAGACTGCTTTCGGCAATTCCCATTTCTACCAGATGAGCAAAGGTTTTCTTGTTTGCCACTGCCCAAGCAACAGCCTGACACAGCCGGTCAACTCGCGCCTGATCATAGGTGGCAATTACAGTCAGTGCAGCTCTGGCTTTTTCGAATACCATATTTAATTCCGCTTCTTGCTCTTTGCTCAATTCATCCGCCACAATCCATTACCTCCTTCGATTCGTTCCGACAAGATTTTGGGGTGCTTCTTGCCGCTCGCGAGTGAGCCGCCAGGTAATCCTTTGCCGTTTGTAGGCAGCGCCAGGCATGTTCGGCATAGCCATATTCCCTTGCTCGCGCCAGATGCGGTAACTCAATTGAATAGGGAACCTCCGGAATACGGTTCAAGATTTCTGCGATATTGATTCCGCCCTCACCTGCATACAGACGTTCGTCGCGCCCTGTATGAATGAGGTCGTCTTTTGAAGTTGGAATTTCAGAGGGAGCATCGCACAGATGGGCAAATTTAAACCATTCACGCGGCACTTCATCCAGTTCTTCAAGCATGACACGCGAGCGATGAAAATGAAGCGTATCGACTAGAATTCCCGCGTTGTCTCGATTAGCGGCGCGAAGAATCCGCATTGCTTCCGCCATAGTTTTTACTTCGGCCCATGTCACAAATTCCAAGTTCATCGTCAAGCCAAACGGTTTTGCCAAATCACAAAGCTCGGCAAAACATTCGATAGCAAAACTGCGGTCAGAAGTCCATATGCTGGTGAGTACATGTCGCCCCCCTAGTTCAGCCGCTACTTCCATCGCCGGCACGTAGCGCTTCGGGTCAAGGCCATCGTAAATTCGAGCCAATTCAATATCCCAAAGATTTATCCCCGTGTAGTTCAACGCCGCTTTCGTCTGACGAAGCATCTCCTTGTTTTCCGCCAATTCATAATTTGGTTCGTTGGGCAGGCCGAAGAAGATGGCCCGGTAACTGACGTAATCGTAGCCGGCTCGCGCTGCGATGTATGTCATTTCAGGCGGAGCGCATCCGAGCACAGTCAAATGCGCCAAAGAAAATTGGGTTCGATTAATTTGTTCTGACATGATGAACTTTTTTGCCGGGCGAATAAATATCCATGATGTTCCAGTGGCCGGCAGTCGGCACCGGATTATTGATCATTGTCACATCCAGCACAAACGGTTTGTTGGATGCAAGGGCTTTTTGCAGGGCTGGCTTGAAGTCCGCCGCCTTTTCAATTTTAACCCCATCAATTCCATACGCCTTGGCAATCGCGGCATAGTTCGGCGAATAAGATTCGCCTCCACG
>DATMYT010000126.1:0-4355 GCA_035560855.1 Negativicutes bacterium
TATAGAGAGACTCCGCCTCAGACGGAAATGAATGAATGGCTCACGGATATTGGGTTTTCCTCCTTGTTTTCACCGGGGTTGTGGGCGCGTGGATTAACAACCCGTTCGATGTTGGAAGCCTTTTTCCGGATCAATCCTGCAAATCTTGCGAGCCCTCTTGGGTTCGGAGAAGAAATGAACAAGGCGATTGTTCGTCTTCGCGGAGCATTTGAAAAGAAAGAAAAAATTGTGATTTTTGGTGACTATGATGTGGATGGTACCAGCGGAACCGCATTGATACAGGGGGTATTGCAAAAGCTATCAGCTCACTACGGATTTACCTCTACAGTAATGTTGTCTGATCGGTTTACCGAGGGATACGGCTTGAATGCCCAGAACCTGGGACGCCTGATATCGATGGAACCGGGATTGGTTATTACGGTTGACTGCGGTGTTTCCAGCGGAGTTGAAATTGAGCAGCTCAAGGCGGTCGGAATTGACGTGATCATCACGGATCATCACGGACTGAAAGGCGATTTTCCGGCTGCGGCGGTAGCCGTAGTCCATCCAGGGCTCTCAGCTTCGACGCACCTTCCACCAATTTCCGGGTGTTCCGTGGCTTGGCAGCTTATGCGCGGCTTATGGGAAACCAATGGGAAAAACAGCCCGGAATGGTTGATGAAAGATGCGCTCGATCTTGTCGCACTTGGCGCTGTCTGTGATATTATGCCGCTTAATGTACCGGAGAACCGTTTTTTTGTCAGGGAGGGAATGAAACAAATTGAACAGGGACGCCGGAAAGCTTTTCAGGTGATGCGTGATGCTTGCGGCTGGCGAAAAGTAAATACTTACACACTGGGGTTTGTCATTGGTCCCCGGATCAATGCCGCCGGCCGAATGAATAAAATCAACGGAGCTGAACCGGTAGTCGAATGGCTGTTGTCGCGGGATGAGCAACGGTGCGCCGAGATTGCCCGACAATTGGAGCAGTTCAACACCGATCGCCGCAGGGAGCAGGAAGAAGCCATACAAGCAGGGCTTACGCAGCTTGAGAATGATCCACAGCCAGGGCGATATGAAAAGTTATCCGTTGTGCAGGGTGATTTTCATGAGGGAGTCGTTGGCATTGTGGCTTCCAAACTGGCTGAAAAATTTTATCAACCGGCTTTTGTGATGGGAACAACTGATGATACCGACCAGACTGGAATTTTACGCGGATCGGCCCGCAGCATTCACAATGTGAATCTTTTCAGCCTTATCGAACGGCACCAGCACCATCTGGTTCAGTGGGGCGGTCATGCAATGGCGGCAGGTCTGAGCATAGAACGTGACCGCATGGCGGCTTTTTTTCAGGCGATTGATGCCGAGTTGGCTGCCTTGCCATCCGATGTATGGGAAAAAGTTCGTTTTGTGGACGGACGGTTGAGCGAAGCTGATTTGAATGACGGTTTTTTTGAAAACATAGAATCCTTGGAACCGCATGGAGAAAAATTTTCGCCCTTTATTTGGGAGTTATCCGGTAAAGTAACTCGGGGTAGGGTGATTTCTCGACCAGGAAACCCCAAGGCCGGCACTTTATGTGTTGGCAAGAAAGAGTTTCCCTTTGTCATGTGGGAAAATTCCGATCAGCTTGATTTTGAGCAACTCCGGACTTTTGTTGGCTCTTGGGAATATAATGATTATCAGAAGGCAATGCAGTTCAGAGCCATGGGGGTTCTGTGAATCAACGGATTTTCTTGATGAGGTGTTTGAATGACCGGTGACAAAGCTCCCGATATTTCTGATATTATTGCGAAAGTGCGGACTTACCAGTCGGAATCGGTTGTTCCGTTACTGGAAAAAGCTTTCGCAATGGCTTTGCGTGCGCATGACGGACAGCATCGGGTATCAGGAGAAGACTACATTCATCACCCGTTAGGTGTGGCTCGTATTCTTGCCGAACTTCAACTTGATGCCGATTCGATTGCAGCGGCATTATTGCATGATGTTGTGGAAGACACTACCATTACTTTGGAGCAAATAGAAAAAGACTTTGGCAAAGAAATTGCTGTTTTGGTGGATGGCGTTACTAAATTAAGTCGTATCGAGTATAAGTCCAAAGAAGAGCAACAAATGGAAAACTATCGCAAGATGTTTCTGGCGATGGCGAAAGATATCCGCGTAGTATTGATCAAACTGGCTGATCGGCTGCATAACATGCGTACGCTAAAACCGATGGCGCCGGAAAAACAGAAAAAAATTGCCCGTGAGACTTTGGAAATTTTTGCCCCGTTGGCGCATCGCCTTGGTATATCGAATATCAAGTGGGAGCTGGAGGACTTATCTTTTCGTTATCTGGAACCGGAAAAATACTATGAACTAGTTGATCAAGTCAGACAAAAACGTCAGGAACGAGAGGCCATTATTGAGGAGGCCATTCGGATATTGCGCGCAACGCTACATGAAGCTGGCGTTCACGCAGATATCGACGGTCGCCCCAAGCACTTCTACAGCATTTACAAGAAGATGCAGAAGGACCATAAAGAGCTCAGTGAAATATATGACTTGTCTGCTGTGAGGGTTTTGGTTGATTCTGTGCAAGATTGTTATGGAGCGCTTGGACTGGTGCATACTCTATGGAAACCAATCCCTAATCGCTTCAAAGATTTTATCGCAATGCCGAAATCCAATATGTACCAGTCTCTGCATACAACGGTAATTGCAATTCAGGGAAAACCGCTGGAAATACAAATTAGGACGTTTGATATGCATCATGTTGCGGAGGTGGGAATCGCCGCACACTGGAAGTATAAGGAAGGCGCTAAGGGGCAAGACAAAGGATTCGACCAAAAGTTGTCATGGATGCGTCAATTGTTGGATTGGCATCAAGATTTGCGGGATCCTCGAGAATTTGTCGAGTCAGTCAAGTTGGATGTATTTTCTGATGAGGTTTTCGTGTTTACTCCCAAAGGGGATGTGTTTGATTTGCCGGCTGGCTCGGTTCCGCTTGACTTTGCCTATCGGGTGCATACTGACGTAGGACATCGATGCGTC
Organism: Negativicutes bacterium; assembly: GCA_035560855.1. Lineage (GTDB taxonomy): Bacteria > Bacillota > Negativicutes > UBA1444 > UBA1444 > UBA1444. The sequence goes on from DATMYT010000126.1 coordinate 3,013, forward strand.
GGGGCTCGGGTGAATGGCCGCATGGTACCGCTAGAAACAAAGCTGAACAATGGCGATATTGTGGAGGTTATTACCGCTAAACAGGGAACTCCCAGCCGCGATTGGCTCAACATTGTTGCGTCGCCGGAAACACGTAACAAAATCAGAAATTGGTTCAAGAAAGAAAAACGTGAAGAAAATATCATAAAAGGCCGCGAGGCGCTTGAAAAGGACAGCAAACGCCTCGGATATGACTGGAAGGAACTGTCGAAAGGTGATCGGCTGGACGACGTTGCCCGCAAGATAAACTTTACAAATGAAGAAGATTTGTTGGCTTCGCTTGGATTTGGTGGTGTGACAGTGCATGCCATCATGGTAAAATTGATCGAGCAATACAAAAAAGAGCAAAAGATCACCGCTCCCCCCGATATGAATCAACTTTTGGCTGAATTAAAGCCCAAGCGTTCGAAGAGTAAGGGAAGTCATGGAATCCTGGTAAAAGGCGAGAGCGGGCTGATGGTCAGGTTGGCACGCTGTTGCAATCCGGTGCCGGGCGACGTAATTATCGGCTACATTACCAGAGGACGGGGCGTATCCGTACATCGAGCGGATTGCCCCAACATATCTTCCGAGCCGGAAGAATATGAGCGGATGATCGAGGTGGAGTGGGATACCGGAATCGAAGATCTTTACAAGGTGACGGTTGAAATTACAGCGATGGATCGACCGGGAATGTTGACGGAGATCCTGATGGTACTCGCGGAACACAAGATTAATGCCAGCACTGTAAATGCAAAAACTTTTAAAGATAAACGTGCGACCATCAGTTTGTGCATTGATACCAAAAATATTGCCCAATTGGAAAACATCATGGCGAAAATGAAGCGGGTTCGAGATGTATTTGAAGTTCACAGGGCGGCTTCTTCCATGGTAGGCAACTGATGCGGGCGGTGGTGCAACGGACGGGGTGGTCCAAAGTGACGGTGGATGGCGAGTGTGTTGGACAAGCGGGACCGGGACTTACCGTTTTGTTGGGAGTCGGTCTGGAAGATACAGAAGAAGACGCCGGATATATGGCGGAAAAGATTGCTAATTTGCGGATTTTTGAAGATGATGCAGGAAAGATGAATCGTTCGGTACTTGATGTGGCGGGCCAAATTCTGGCGATTTCTCAGTTTACGTTATACGGGGATTGCCGTAAAGGCCGTCGGCCCAGTTTTGATTCGGCAGCTCCCGCCGAGAGCGCCAGAACTCTTTATGAAATATTTGTCCGTGATGTGCGCGCCAAAGGGATTGCGGTGGAATGCGGTCGCTTTCAGACCGAAATGATGGTTACGTTGGAAAATCAAGGACCAGTGACATTG
>DATMYT010000127.1:0-6706 GCA_035560855.1 Negativicutes bacterium
CCAATGAACATGTGTCCTGGCGCGTGAGTGATCATCAGCTCCGGCTTGACAGCCATCGCCACCGCCTGGGGGGTAACGCCGCAGGCCCAGAACACCGGAACCTCGCCGGGGTGAATGGTCACCGAGTCGCCAAAGTCAGGTTTGTGGACATCTGCAATGCCGATCACCGCTGGATCTCCGATGTGCACTGGTGCACCATGAACTCCAGGAAAACGTGAAGTAACCTGCACCGCACGAATGGCCAGCTCGGGTCTCATCGGACGCATGCTGACGACTGTCGGACCATGGAAAAAACCGGCGGGACGGCAGGCAATATTCGTAACGTACATCGGCACATTCCGGTCTTCCTCGATGTGGCGGACAGGAACATCAGCATTCAATAAAGCGGTCTCAAAGGTGAAGCTGCAGCCAAGCAAAAAGGCTACCAAGTCATCTCGCCAATATTTGGCGACATCCGTCGGCTCGTCAATCAGTACGCCGCTTTTCCAGACGCGGTATTGTGGGATATCATAGCGAAGATCCGCGCCCGGAGCCAAGAACCGGGGTTCCGGCGATCCGGCGTCCGTCACGTCTAGAACGGGACACGGTTTCGGGTTCCGTTGACAAAACAGCAAAAAATCATAAGCCAAGTCTTTGGGCACAATAGCCAGATTCGCCTGCACATATCCCTTGCAAAGTCCAGCGGTAGGACGGACAAGTCCGCCTTGCCGAAATATTTCGCGCACCTGGCGAGGAGATTTATTCACCAGTTGTTCCACAATCAACCCTCCCGTTCACACATTTCGTTTGAAATACTGCATTGCTGCATCCTGCATCAGTTGCACGATCGCGAGTTGAGTCTCCTTGGGAGAGCCATCGACGCTACCGCAGACTTCGCCGTACATGGCATCGTGAAATCCAGCGGCGACAGATGCCTCGAGAACGCGTTTTTCACGCGCCGGGTCCGGCACAGCCTCTATCATACGAGAAATGGATGCCAGCATCCCGGAGAGCGCATAGGCGCCCCAGTTGCTTATGGCTGCGGTCATGACAAGATCGACCGGCGTGCTCGGCGCAAGTCCGCCACCGCATCCGCAGGCGCATTCGCGGCCAAAAGGAATGGAGTCCCGCACACAGTCCGCGATGTTGGCCATCCCGATCTCGTTACCGCCGTCACCGATCCCCAGCGTCCAGATCCCCTTTGTCTGCGCCAACCGAAAAACCGCGTCCAGTTTAGCCTGCGCAGCGTTGGTATCCTTCCCGGCCATATTGTGGATGACGCCTTTTTCGTTCATACCTCCACGCTCCAGCGCGATACACGCTGTTGGCGAAAATTCGGCGAATAAGCGGCACGCTTCTTTTTCAGCGCTTGACCAATCCTCTGGAAACGGCAGGACAGACAGAGTCAGAAGTTTATTCATCGAAATCGAATAGTGAAGATGATCCGGCGCCACACATTGAAAACCCGAAGCCCTCGCCAGACGAGCGATACCGTCCACCAGACAGGCATCTGTCAGAATAATAGGCCTGGCCTTGCAGGTCTGTCGCAGTGCGCGAGCCAAAGTAATTGCGCCCGGCGGTCCGTCTGTTTCGCCATGACCGGGATCGACTAGCGGTTGATCCACCCAGCCGGTAGCAATGAATACAGCATCACCCGGACACACCCGCTTCAATAAATTTTGGGCGGCGCTCAATACCAGCGGAGCGCCTTGCTTTTTGGCGGCCGCCTCGTACAAACCGTCAATGGCGCCGCGGGAAGCAATATCCAGCGTCATCAGCCGATCCAACCGGGTAGCGAGAGTGCGCAGATTTTCAAGTTCGTTCGACATCATTTTTCCTCCTAAAACTACCGTCCACCACGAAAAAAATTATAACACACACGTGGTAACAGGCGTAATAACGACAAAAAGGCCTCCACAGAATTTTCCCCTGCAAAGGCCACAATGCCCAAAATGTCATAGAATTTTTATGCATTTTGATTGTAACATGAATAATCTCGCCTGTAAACCAGTCCTACCCTGCGGACACTATTCCCAAAATGTTATGTACAGGCAATCGCCCTCGTGTACTTCGTAGGGCGGACGGTTTACAAAGACCCGCTCGTAATTGTACTCGAAGATGCCTTCTTTGAACTCTTCAAAAGCTCGCTCCGAATCACCTCTGTCTGGCGGCAGGTATGTTTGAGCAATACTATCCATCGTATCGCCGGCGCTCACTGTATAAGAAACAGTAGTAAACTCTTTGGCTTCTATCGAGCTGCAACTCAAAAGAATTGCTACAAGGAGCACCGACAATAGATGGCGTGTATTCATTTTACCATACCCTTTCATTTAGCCGTTCTTAGCGTTTCGCTGCCCGCCAGTTAGAGAATCCCGAAATACTGCATAATCACAACCGCCAAAATCACGGCTACAATAGTGTAAATCATCTCAATAGCGCTCTTTTCTCTTTATTGATTACTGGAGTAGATTTTTATTGTACTGCTGGCAGAGTGCTTGTTATCACTGCCGAGGTAAATGTTCGACGGGTCAACAGGTTGTCCATCAACAAACAGTCTAAAATTGAGGTTCGCGCCGTCATTCACCAAGAACGATAGGCCACTCATCTTTTCAGGCTCATTGTTTCGGCTGTCATTTGCGAAACTATTAATCAAGTCGTCGTTATTGGAACCACCGGTTGTGAACGCAAAGCTAATTTTGTTCTCAAGTGCATTTACCATGGTGCCACCCGAATGCTGCGATGACAACGTTTTTACGTCAGAGAGCGCTCCGGCAGTTTCAATTGTCCCTGTAAAATGCCGTTTCTCACCTTTGGTTGTGGCTTGCACAAACCAACGATTATCGCGATCCTGCCAGATAAAGTAACCGAAAATTTTACCGGAGTCCATCACTGTAGGTTCTCCCTGTGCATTAGCGGATACGATGGTCTGGTACGTGGTCGCTGGTACGATCGGTGCAGCATTAATACCAAAGTCATTTCTGGTGTATTGGTCGTCACGTGAGCTGAGGTTGAATGTCTGTGCTGTCGGGTGAAGGTTCTGCGACCCTAGATATACGTTGGACAAATTGACGGGTTGTCCGTCGAGGTAGAGTGTGAAGGTCGCATCTGCGCCTCCGCTCAGTTGGAAAGATACGCCATCCTGATCACCCTCTGTCTTTAGGTCGAAGATGACTTCGTTTCTTGCTTCATTGATCCTGACCATGTCATTGTCTTCAAGGCCGAGCCGACTAACACTGGCAAAGGTTCCGCCAGTCCGAATAATGCCGGCTAATTGGCGCTGCGCGCCTTGGGCCGTTGTTTTCAGAAACCAGCGGTCACCATCCTGCCAGATAAAGTAGCCGAGACCGCTTCCTGGATTAAAGGCCGTAGGTTGTCCCTGAAAACGCGATGTGTACGATGGTCCAAACATCCCAATGGAGGAATCGCTGGTTACATTGGAAGGAAAAGAATCACTGGCTACGTTGATAGGAAATGAATAACTGACCGGATGCCGGTTCTGCTGACCAAGATACACATTGGCAGGATCGACGGGCTGTCCGTCGACATACAATGTGAACGTGGCATTCTGGCTGTTTAGAATCGCGAAGGAAAACCCATTGCTTTTCGCCGGAGAATTGATATTGAACTCAATCTTCTCGTTACGCACATTTACCATAACATTCTCGCCTTTGTCAGATGATAGTGTCGATACGTCGGAGAATATCCCGTCTGTTTCGACCTTGCCTGTAAACTGGCGCTGAGGACCGGCATTTACGGTTTGCACATACCAGCGTCCCCCGTCCTGCCAAACATGATAACCTCCCGCTGCAGTCCCCGTATTAAACGCCGACGGTTGCCCCTGATACATTGTAGCTGCCATCGCAGATGACCCCATTGCCGCTAGAAAGACAAACGTCATCAAGATGGACAAAAATTTGTTTCGCATTATATTTTCTCCCTTCTTCGCTTATGTTCTTAACAACATAGCTTGTGTGGATTAAAATTATTTGCTTGTTGAATTATCTTCCAAACAGAGAGAGCAGCAATGCGCCGATCGCCGTCTCAATGCTTACCAGTTCCTGTTCGTGTCGCTGATTTTCCAGCCACTGACGGTCATTCCATTCCCTGTCGGACTCCCAGTAGAGACGCGCCATTTCCCGTTCGTGTCGCTCATTTTCCCACCGCTGGCGATCATAGCGTTCCTGCCACTCTCGATCGTTTCGCGCCTGCCACTGCTGATCATTCCAACGTTGCCGCTCTTGTTGCTCCAAGCGCTGTTGTTCCTGATGTTGCTGCTGCTCTCGCTGGTGCTGATCTTGGCGTTGATCATTGTGTTCCGGCGGGTGATTATCCCTTTTTGCCGCCTGCGTTGTCGCCACACCCACACCACACTGAAGGATGAAAACAAGTGAGTAAATTGCGGTTTTTTTTGTCAGATTCGTCATAAGCTCTTACTTCCTTCCCTTCCAATCAAGACCGTCTTCATTTTCAAGGCCCCATCATCCCATCAACGCTGCATCCGCTTGAAACTCTTCTACTGGCTTAGCAACCGAGGTCGTGGTCGCTTGGAGCAATCCCTCTTCTACGTCCGTCTGGAACTCTTGTGTGATTTTAATAAACAGTTGGGTATAGCTGTCGGCCACTTTATCCCACGTCATCATCCGCCCAACCGCTAAGGTCTTTCGCTCCATCTCTTGTTTTTGGAGCGGATTGCGAAGAACATAGGAAAGACAAGCTGCCAGCGAGTTGGAATCCCTGAATTCGGCAAGCAGCCCTCTGCCTTCGCCCAACATTTCCTGTGCATATCGGTATGGAGTCGACACGACGACTCGACCGCAGCCGACCGCATATGCCAGTGTCCCGCTGACCGCCTGCTCTTTCGACAGATAGGGCGTCATGTAGATATCTGACAGGTGCAGGTACGTTATCACTTCTTCTTTGGTCATATATTTGTCAATAAACCGGACATTATCACGTACTCCGAGCTTTTCCGTTAGGTCTATCAGACTCCGCCGGTAGCTTTCACCGGAAAACTGTTTGACACCGGGGTGAGTCTTACCCAAAACAAGATAAACTACGTTGGTGAAATGCGGCACGACTTTCGCAACAGCTTCGATTCCATACTCGATTCCTTTTGACTGGCTGAGCAAACCGAAACTGCTGATAACCTTTTTATCTTTCAAGCCATGCGCGGCTTTTAGTTTCTTTCGCGCCCCAACCAGCATGCTGGGAACCCCGTGAGGAATAACCACTATTTTATTCGGCCCAATTCCATACGTACCTGACAATATCGGGACCGAGCTTTCAGCCATCGTTACCACTTTTTTACTCAGTTGTCCAAGATCCCGCAGAACTTCCTGCTGCTTGGGAGACGGGGCTTCCAATACCGTGTGCGTGGTAATGATGAAAGGTATCGTCAATCCCTTGGCCAAATCGATGATGTATTCGCCGCTTTCGCCGCCGAATATGCCATATTCGTGCTCAATAACCAGCAAATCGGTATGGGCGTTTGCCCATTGGGCCGTCCTGTAATAACTTTCGTGATCGTGTTGACTCAATTTAAATACAACTCTCGGGTCCGCGTACTCTTCCTTTCCGGCAGTAACCGCAATTACCTGCGGCCTGACCAAGGCAGCTTTGGTGATTTCATTCACCAGGTCCTCCGTAAACGTTGCCAACCCGCATTCGCGCGGCGGATATGTACTCAGAAAAGCAACATTCTTGATCTCTTTCCTCTTGCTCATCATGGCTGCCGCCTTTCCCTGTTAAGAATTTTTAATGTACACTTCTCGATCTACATTGCAAAAAGGTAGCGAAATATCACTTGAACAGGTTCATGGAAAGGTTTAAAGAATGGGAGCATTGAAGTCAACAGCATCACCACTAGGATAATAAACATGTTCTTTATTACCATCATGGCACGCTCCTCTCATTTCTATTCTTCAGATGAATCCCAGGTGCTCACCAATTTACAGGCGTTGGATTAAAATCCATCGAGTATGCCTGGATTTGTTTCATGTTGCGGTTATGCTGTTCATGCTCCTGCCACAGCCGCCACTGCCAGTCCGTCGCGTTCTCATTTACACGTTGCAACATTGCCTGTTCGTGCCGCATAACTTCCTGCTGCGTCAATACTTGAATCTTTTCCTGCTGCACGCTCCACGCCTGTGGCTCCGTTAACTGCTCAGCATCGTTCATCGGCGCCGCCGACACCGCGAAACTCAACCCGCCCTGCAAGCCCAGCACTACTAGACAGACAACCAGCTTTTTAATCAGTTTGAACATCAAACCCCACTCCTTCATTCGTTAATTTCGCTTAATAAGACGTATCACCCACAACAACACAATAGCCCCAAGCGTTGCCATAATAATTTCGCCGACGGTTCCATAAGCGCTTAAGCCCAAAGAACTAAACAAATAGCCGCCGATGAAAGCGCCGACCACCCCGACAACCAAATCGCCGATCAGGCCAAAGCCGCCGCCTTTCATAATCTGTCCAGCCAACCAGCCGGCAATAATGCCAATGAGTAAAAACCAAAGCATATTCGTCCCCTCCTTGCTTGGCGGACCGAAGAGTGCCTGCCTCCTTCGGTCCGCTATCCAGTAAAAGTTTTATCTTACTTGAATCGCGAAGCCGCCTTGCCGAAAGAATGCTCAAGATCATTCCAGGCCTTTTCGGTTCCGGCCTTTACATCGTCCCATGCATGTCCGTTAGAATCTTTGAGTTGTCCATACTTCACTTCAAAAG
>DATMYT010000128.1:0-5006 GCA_035560855.1 Negativicutes bacterium
GAATGAATCATTTGCTTTTTTACTCTGTCATTAATATATTTTGTGCGGCCATTGCCGCAGCGATTTTCCTGTTAACCTATACCTTGAGAAATCTCACTACTTCAGCTTTTTTTCTTATTGTTGGACTCGGTTATGGTTTTGTCGCCATTTTGGATTTATTGCATACCTTGGCATTACAAGGACTCCACACTGTCGGTGATGGTTCCGCAGCGTTGACCGCACAGTTCGGTGTGGCTGCGCGAGCATTCGATGCCGGAATCTTATTCGCCGGCGTTTTTCTGTGTCATCGCCAAACATCTTTCAAATGGGTTATTCTCTTGCAAAGTATTGTCTTTGCCGCAATCCTTTTTACCTTCAGTTTTACCCTGCCGCCATTCACAATATCTGTTGAATATGCGGCAATTCTCATCATGGTCATCAGCATAAAAATACTGTACCAAAACCGCAATTTGTTTTCCGTTGCCGTTTTTCATGATCTGCTGGGCGCCTACGTGATGACAGTGATCGCCGCATTGGTTCTTACTCTGGATACAAACATTAATGCCCCATTATGCCTAGTCGGACACTTTTTCAAACTCGCCGCCTATCTTTTGTTCGGGCAAGCGCTTCTCGTTCATATCCTGCGTGAACCCTTGAAAACCACCTTTACCGTATTGGAAACAAAAAAACTGGAGCTGGAAGTCGCCAATCTCTCACTGCACCAGGAAATTTCCAGTCATGCCGTTGCCGAGCATGAACTGTTGAAAAAAAACGATATGTTGTCGGCGCTTGCCGATGCGTTGGCCGAAATGATGAGCCAAGCCAACTTATCTGACCTCTTGGACCTGCTGCTGGTCCGTACCGGGCAATTGATCGGTTGTCCCAATGGGTTCCTATACCTGGTAGATGCTAACGCAAGTGCCATGACCATGCTTACCGCTACCGGGACTTTTCGGCAATATTTGTCGCTCCGCTTGCAGCCAGGCGAAGGAATCGCAGGTACAATATGGATAAAAGGAAAAACTGTCGCAATTGAAGATTACTCCAGTTGGCCCCATCGTATGCCCGGCGTAGAACGTGACACTCTGAAAGCGGTAGTCGGTGCGCCGCTAAAAATCAACGAACGAGTGGAAGCGATTATTGGGTTCGCCAATGAAGACCCCAACAAAAAATTCAGTCCCATGGACATCGAATTCATTGAGCGAATTGCTTCTGTCGGCGCTATCGCCATCGAACGATTCAATTTGTATCACAAACTTACGGAGGAATTGGCCGTCCGCGCGAAAGCTGAAAAAGATCTGGAACAATCCCGCAATTACTATTTCAGCCTTTATGAACAGTTTCCCGGCATGATCTGGCAAGCTCTTACGGTAGAACGGCAGGGATTATATTTCAATGAGCGTTGGCTGAAATTCACCGGGCATTCATTCCCTGATGAACTTGATTCAGGTTGGTTGGAAGCAGTTCACCCTGACGATATTGAATTATTAATGAAAACGCATCGAAATGCTTATTCAACACGTTCCGGATACGAAACTCAATATCGTCTGCGCCGCGCCGATGACCAATACCGCTGGATCGCCGAAATCGCCAATCCCTTGTACGATTTCCGAGGACACTTTACCGGCTACATGGGTGGCTGCTTCGACGTAACCGACCGCGAAGAACTACAGCAGGAACTGGCAACAAAAAATCAAAAATTGCAGCAAGTAATGCAGGAAATTCGCCAGACCCAATCAAAGCTTATTCGACAGGAAAAGCTCGCCGGCATCGGTCAACTGGCCGCAGGAGTTGCGCACGAAATCAACAACCCTCTCGCATTTGTCAACAGTAATGTCAATACGCTGAAGCACTATATGGATTCGCTGCTGTCCTTGTCATCCCTATGTGTAGAAATTGCTGCCGTCTGTATGCATTCATCAGATGAGTCCTGTCGTGCCGCCGGTCAACGCCTATTAAACGCAAAAAAAGATTTTTTGCTTAACGAAATCATTGCCGATTTCCCCGACCTGTTTTCAGAAACGCAGAACGGGCTCGACCGTGTAAAAGGAATTGTCGATTCTCTCCGCGGTTTTTCCCGTATCGACCAAGAAGCCGAATTAGCGGCCTATGATCTGAACGCCGGCATTCTAAGTACGCTGACAGTGGCACATAATGAATATAAATACGATGCCATGGTGGAAAAAGACCTGGGCGAGATTCCACCTTTTGCAGCCATTGGTGGACAGATCAACCAAGTACTGCTAAATCTCATCGTCAATGCAGCTCAGGCGATTCGGTCCCAAAAGCGCTCGGAACTTGGTATCATCCGTATCAAAACGTTTATTGAAGACAACTTTGCCGTCTGTGAAATCTCCAATGGCGGCCCGCCCATTCCTGCCGAGATCGCCGCCCACCTCTTCGAGCCCTTCTTCACAACGAAGCCGGTAGGGGAAGGAACAGGCCTTGGACTCAGCATCTCCTATGACATCATTGTGAATGTTCACAAGGGTCATATCAGTTTTACAAGTGACCAAACCGGCACTGTTTTCCGGCTCGAGTTACCGTTAGGTGCACGTTAGGCAGCTTAAGGCACCAAGTACGCTTCCTTCAGATAGGGAACTCCGAGAATAGACCTTAAAACACCTTTGACGTGTGCGTGGATCATTACGGGATTTGTCATGAAAAAGACTGGCGCTACAACAGCTTCATCTATAATTATTTTTTCTGCGTCATGCAGCCATTGCATTCTTTGATTTTGATCCAACCCTTGCTGCGCTTCGGCAATTAACTTATCATAGGCAGGGTTGCGGTAATCCGGCGCATTGTTGCTACCGCCGGAAACAAACAAATCAAGAAAGGTCAGGGGATCCGGATAATCGCCGGTCCAAGTTTCCCTCGCCATTTGAAAATCGTGCCGATCGAGCACATCCCAGTATACTTTCCATTCTTGGTTTGCTACGGCAACTTGCACGCCCAGATTTTTTTTCCACATTTCCTGCAAAGCTTCTGCAATTACTTTGTTGGACTCGCTGGTATTGTAGAGAAAAGTAACGTTCGGAAATCCCTTTCCGTCGGGGAATCCAGCTTCAGCCAGCAAACTGCGGGCCGTGGCAATATCATTGTCTTTTAACAAATTGCCCCCTTTGCCGCGAAAATCTTCGTTGGAACCAGCATCAGCAATTCCGGGCGGTACAAAGGATAGTGCAGGCGTCTGTCCGCCACGCAACAACTTATCTGTTATGGCAGTGCGATCAATGGCCAGCGAAAAAGCTCGTCGCACTTTTGGGTTATCAAATGGAGCTTTCGTGACATGAAACGACACATACGCCGTGCCTAGGAATGGATAAATTTTCACTTTTCCTTCCTTCACCAACCGTGGAACTTCCGACGAAGGAATACTATCCCCCATATCCAGTTGACCGCTCTCGAACATCGATAACGCAGTCGATGAATTATCCAGCAGGTACAGTTCCAGCTTTGAGGATTTCACTTTGGCTGCATCCCAATAATGCTCATTTTTAGCCAGCTCCATTCGACTGGATTTGACCCATGCTGTCAGTTTGAATGGCCCGTTTCCGATAAGAGTTTGTGGTTGGTTGGCCCATTTGCTGTTGGCCGCCACTGTTTTTTTATGTACTGGAAAGTAGGCGTGAAAGGCCGCTAATGAGAGGAAATATGCAGTCGGTCGTTCCAATTCTACTTCAAGCGTCCGATCATCTTTCGCTTTAACACCGACCTGCGTTACATCTGCTTTTTTCGTCGCAAAAGCTTCGCCGTTTTTCAGGCAATACAGCATGTATGCATTAGGACTGGCCAGTTCCGGATCTAATCCCGACTTCCATGCATATTCAAAATCTTGAGCGGTCACCGGGTCCCCATTGGACCATTTCAGCCCACTTCTCAAGGTAAAGGTATATTTTCGTCCGTCGGGCGACACTTCCCACTTCTCAGCGGCTGCAGCGATCGGACGATTTTTCTCATCCAGCGTTGTTAGCCCTTCAAACAACTGAGTCTCCACGGTTGATGCTGAAAGGCTGGTCGACATGCGCGGATCGATCGATTCCGGCTCCGCCGACAACGCATATCGGATATGGCCGCTACCGACCGCTTTCTTCCCGGAACCGCACCCACCTGCAAGCACCGCACTCACACCCACAAGTAATACCAAAAAAATAATTGCAGTTGATTTAATACGCAATACACTCACTCCCTCTAAAATTGGCTGTCACACAGCCTGCACTCTTAATGAATGGTGGTAGTAAAATGAATGATGCTTCCCTCGATATCGCCGCACGAATTGCGGTCGTGACAAAAAATGAGCCGGGGACCTTTGCCATTGCGGTCAAAGACCCAGCTACCGGCTTTGCTTGGAGTATTGGTTCCCGCCCAATGAGATCAGCCAGTCTCATCAAGCTTTTCATTATGGTAGAAATTTTCGAGCAAATCAAATCTCGTCGCCTAAAGCCTACCGATCTCCTAATCTTTACAGAAAATGATCGTGTCGCCGGCGCCGGCCTATTGCAGGAATTACCGTCCGGAACATCCCACACTGTAATGGAGTTAATCGAGCTCATGATCACGGAAAGCGACAATATAGCTACCAATATTCTGATCGACCGTATCGGCGCCGCAGCCATCAACACCAGGATTAAATCTCTCGGTTGCCCTGATACTGTCCTAATGCGCCGCATGATGGATTTTGCGGCAGCGGAAGCCGGACGGGAAAATCTGACCAGTGTAATGGATATAATCAATTTATTGACCCAACTGTATCACACGGCTTGTGTCGACAGCGATGCCGATTTTGCCATGTGCGACATTATGGGCCGTCAAACCGACCGATGCAAAATTCCGCTTTTGCTGCCTCCATCTGTCACCTGTCAGCACAAAACCGGCGAACTGCCAGGCGCTGAGCATGATGCCGGAATCATCCGGACACCGCGGGGATCCTACATCCTCGCCATTATGAGCGATGACCTGCCTGACCCGGAGCGAGGCATACAGGTCGCTGCCCGGATATCACGCACCATATATGATTGGTATAT
>DATMYT010000129.1:0-2661 GCA_035560855.1 Negativicutes bacterium
CCCTGAAAGTGGAGTCTTTTACGCTATTCCTTTTTCAATAAATACTCTAGTCAACGCCGCTCTGTTACTTACGTCCAGCTTTATAAAAATTTTTTTCAGCGCCTTCTTTACGGTGTCCGTTTCTATGTTCAGCATTTTCCCAATAGCTTGGTTAGATAATCCATCCGCCACGAAATGGGCAATTTCCGTTTCCCGCTTTGTAAGCAGTTGCTTTTCACTATTGCCGCTTAGCGTTGCTTCGACCCGTTGTAATTTTGCGGCGATAGGCGGGAATGTTTTGCGAATCCTACCGATAAAGCACTGGTGATGCCCGGTCGCTTGCAACTGCGCGAGCAACTCGGCAATATACATACTATTTTCTACGAAGGGCATAATAAGTTGATCAGGAGCCGCAATGCCGATTGCTTTTTGCAGCGTGGCAAGCGCGACGTTCCTACGGCCCAGTTTATCTAGGGCGGCAGCCTCAAAGATGTAGGTATAGATCTGAGCCAGCAAAGTGGGAAAAAAACCGGCGATGGCGGCGTGCTGAGGTGCAATGCCGACCAATTGATGATATTGGCCGTTAAGTAAGAGGACCTTATCCCGGATCATATTGGCAAACGCATGGCAGGGGAACGATAGTGTTTCTGGAAATTCGCCATGGATGATCCAGACCGGAACTCTTTTCGGCTGATTCAAACAGGAAAATATGAAACCTTCGCACATATCCAAAATGTAAATATGCGAATATAACGCCTTCCGCTTCAGACTTTCCCGCGATTGTCGCAAGTTGTTCAGGACATGATTCCAGTCGCCCTTGACAAGCGCCAGCCTTATCTGGAGCAGTGTCGCACATAGCATGAGTGAGGTTTGTCGCTGGGGTTGAGCAAAACTCAAGGCTTTATAGGTGGTAATTTCTGCATTGTCAAAGTCGCCGATATTGTAGTACCTTTCGGCCTCCATTATGTATTCTCCGCCCGAACCATGACCGCCGGCCAGCCGACAGTAACAAGGCAGTTCCGAAATGGCCTTGACTTCCGCTTCCAATTGCCCACTTTCGCGGTAATACAAATATAGCACCGACGGCGAGCCCAAAGTCCATGGGACGGTAGTGTCAACAAATATAGAAGGGCCCTTAAGCAATTCCCAAGCTGCTTTGAAATGCTTAGCCATGGCGCTGAGGTTATTGTATGAAGTAATTCCCTTCAGAACCTCCAGTTCGCCCATCAGTTTCAGCCGCGCCTGATCATCCAGTTCTAGTGAAGATTGTATATAGCCTTCCAATTCTTTGCAGTGCTGAGCAAATAGCTCCATTTCATTTGATATGAACAGATTGAACGCGTAGATAATTCCAGCCAACGGATATCGTATTTTGATTGCCGATGGACATTCCTGAAAGTATTTAATCCGGGCTTCCTTCGGCTGCCTGGCCAAAACGGCTCCTTTGGCGATTTCAATGGTTGCCAGCAGTTTTTCAAAATCGGCGGCCTGATAAAAACAATCCATGGCTTGGTTGTATTCGCCCACGTCTAGGTACCACTCACCAGCCATTTTCCAGAGGAGCTGACGAGTACCTGTGTTCTGTTGATCCAAAATTTGTCGCAGGTAATTGGTTAGAATATTGTGCAGGCTGTAGTGCTGACTGACATAATCGAAAGTAATAAATCCGTTCTCGGCCGTGAGTTGAAGCAGAATCGCTTCGGCGTTGCCTTTTTTCCACATATGTTCAGCTTGAGCTAAGGAAAATCTATCGAAAATGCAGATTGTAGACAGAAATTCTTTCACTTCTTTGGGTAAAGGTCTATAGATCACCTTGTCAATCAGTTCCTGCAGACTGGCGGGTTGCTGTTCCAGACATCGAGTTTGCCAATAACTGAGAATATAAAGGTAGACTGCACTGATCCAGCCCTCGGTATAGGAATGGAGGAAGGCGATTTCGTTTGGTTTCAGTCTGATGCCGCATAGCTTACAGTATTCTGCGATTTCGTCGACAGTAAGTTCAAAAACTTTTTTGCCAATAACCAGGCAATAGCCCTTCATCGCCAGTTCTGTTGTGCGCTCGCTCCAAAAGCTCCTAGATATGACTATAATATGGAGATTAGGGACTGCTGCTTGAGCTAGTCGTTCGAAAAACAAATCGGCGTCTTGGGAAGACAGTATGTGATAATCGTCGATAATAAGAACTGTGCGTGTGGAGAATTTAATTCCGCTGATCAATTCGGTTGCTTCTTCCCTGAGTACGTTATCTCTGGGGACTCCAAGAATTGAGAGCTTACCGGCGCAGGCTGGGTCGAACTGGCGGAATAGGCGGCAAAAAACTTGCCAGAAGATTGGCGCCGCCGGATCGTACACGGTCTGCCAAACGGCTTCGACGCCGCTTTCCTTTATGAAATTTCGCACTGCCGTAGTTTTACCGTAACCCATAGGCGCTTCGACCACTGTGAGCGGATAATCCCAGATTTCAGCAAGCGCCTGGTTGATTCTCTGCCGCTGATAAAGCGTTTTTGTGGTATTATCTTGCATCGCAATCCTCCAAAAGATGATGGATACTTTTGCCCGTATACACTGAACTTTGTAAAAAACTAAAAGACAGCTCGATTGCATGAAGGTTATTCTGCAACCTGGCTGTTAATAGGCTTCATTGATGAAGTCTTTAGAAACATGGCTTGGCGTCTTTGCATG
>DATMYT010000130.1:0-5134 GCA_035560855.1 Negativicutes bacterium
CCATCAAGCGATGCATTCATCGTCTCTTTAACCACGATAGTAAACATTTTCACCGTTTGTTGTACATCATTTACACTCGTCGGGGCAACCCCAGGTTCAGCAATAATCCGAATCTCCGCAGATGCATATCCTGGCGAAACAAGCACGATCATCGCAATACTCAGGACGAACAAATAACGCATTGGCTCTCTCCTCAGCACTTACTGCTTTTCCTTCATTCCTGATACTTCTCACAAGGCAGTTTCCTTATACCACTTCCTTTTTGTTTTCTTTTAGTTTTACATGACCTTATCGAATTTGTCCAGTTTAGTGTAGCCGATCCAATCCATAACCTGCCAAGAATAAGTTATGGATGCTTTCTCTATAAAAGGCGCTATTTCCTGCTAATTTACAGTACAAAGGCTGAATCTACCGATCGATGTGATACAGCTAACGCATCAACTCTAGCGGCAAAGTCATTTGTGATACTTCTCGCCCCGCGAGATCTTAGAATGCCCGGCAGCTTTGTTCCTCAAGCTTACAGCCGAATCATCTGGTGGTTGAAGGTCATACGTGAAAAGGAAAAGCGCTCCCGCGCCGCCGCGACAAATGCCAGCGACAGTCCGAAAGCGCCTCTATTATCTTACATTGGCTTTGTTTGTCCCAGAATCAGTTACTTCGTTACCAGTGCTTTCACATTATCAATCAACGCCGCATCCCCTTTTGTCACCAAGACATGGTAGAGACCCTCGGTAGTTGCTTGTGAAAGCACATAATCTCTAAAAGCATTAAATTTAGCGGAATTTAGATCGGATTCGCTCATGCCGTATTCCGATTTTGCTATATCGTTCAATTTTCCAACGATTACAGTGGACATTGGTTCGGTGAGTATAAAATCATGATCACCCAGATGGGTAATATAACCTTCTATGGCCAATGGATGCGGCAGAGTATTGCCCTGTTCAGATAGTAACCCCATGGCAACAGGGTCCTTACCGGCAATCATGGCTGCCGCTTTAATCCAGTCCACGATTTGTTTTTCATCATTCTTGCTATAGGGAGGAGTATGTGCACAAGCCATGGCAACGATTACTTCTTTAGGGAACCCGCGATAAATGGCTTCAGCAATACTTAAAATATGATGTGAACCCGTGCCGGCAACAGCGTATTGAGACGTAAGGGAATAATCGGGCTGCCATTGAAAAACCCAAGGTTTATTCATATCATGCAGTATTTCTGAGGCCAGCATAATATCTTTGTCTGCCGCAAAATGAAATACATCTTTGTAGGCATCATAAATACCAAGAGCAATTTTCACATTGGCTGCCGTGTGAGTGACCAACCCGCCAGGATAAGCATGGTGGCTCATATAGCCGCTGCCAGGGGCGGAGTAGAAAGGCTGAGCCGGTTTTTGAGGATCGGCGACAGGAGGCAAAAATTGATCATACGTAGCATCCGCTTTCACATATCCGGCTACCACAAGTTGTTGTTTGAGAATTTCTTTATCAGCATCCGCTGTAAATCTTTGCAGGACAGATGCAACCGGATTTTTCAAATAATCAGCAGTCATCTTGCGTAATGTAGAGTCGGAAATTTCATCCGTAACTTTCAATAAATAATTATAGCTGTTCATGACATACTCTGATTTTTCCGCCATCGCAATCGGCGTAAGTTTTTGACAATCATCAAACGTTATGGGCTTAATACTTTTGGCCATGGCCGAGTTTGCGCCACCAAGCAGTATGACAGATAGCATCCCAACAATAATGAACAAATTTACCACGCTTTGACTAAACACTTGCTTTGAATACACCTAAATCCCTCCCTATAAAGCTTCATGAGGCAATTGTATCCTTTATAGGGATATGCAGGGTTAAAAGCGTGTTAAGTATATGTAAACTGAATCTTCCCGAAATAATAATACTAATTTAGCTCCAGTGATCATTAATCAACCTTTCCTTCCTAATAGAGAAAGCATCCACAATTTGCCTAAAGGCAAGCTATGGATGCTTTCTCTATAAAAATCGCTATTTTTTGCTACTATTTTACATTAGTTTTTTTCGCCCCGCGCATGATCCCGTACGCTTCTCCCATATAAATGTGCTTATATGAATTTGCGTCAATGGAGGGAGCGGTTAATTCAAAACCGGCTTGCGGCTGAAAGAGCATCACGATATCAGAGCCGCCAAACAGGAAATATCCGAGCGGATCTCCTTTTTTGACAATAGCGCCGACTTTAACGGTTTCTTCGAAATTAACGGAGGAGACTTGCGACATGCCGATCGGCAGTACGGCAACCAGCCCATATTTCCCTGTATCGACAATAACACAGGCGCGGGTTTCTATTGACTGCCAGCCGGGATTTTGGTCTTCCAACTCATACTTGCGAAGTTTTTCATTCCAGACGGTAATACCGCCTGCCGCATCATCGGCAAGGATCGTTCGGACTTCTTTGATGGTTCCGCTTACAGGGAAGTGATACCGATGATAATCATTTACATCCAGGAAAGTGTGCGTTAAAACGCCGTTGGCGAATTGTCCGGCATAAGCGCTGCCCACCCCGAGAATATCATCCACGGAATTAAAGTTGGCTGATTTTAGCCGCACCCCTTTGGACTGTTCAAATCGGGAGTTTTTATCAATTGCCCATATGCCCTGTGGCGCCGAGTCCGCCGGAGAAACCACGATGGCTTCATTCGCCTTTTCAGCAATGGGACGGGCGTCCGGAGAACTTAAGCGGCGAGCAAAAAAATCATTAAACGTGGCCCATTTCTCCGGACTTTCATACCAGCCATTGTTCATGCCGAATCTTTCATCGGCGAGGGTTTTTTGATAGAATTCTTCGTTCCAGGAAGCATTGGTACTTAAATATTCACCCCAGTGTTTCGTGAATACGACCATCCAGGAGCGGAAAGGTTCGACGTATTGAAGCGAATTGTAGTAGCGGCCATTTCCTTTGAGTTCGTCCAAAGGCTGGTCGATAACAAAATAGAAGTAATCCAAACTTTGATCAACGCTCTCGTATAGTTTGGGGTGGCGTGCCGCTGACGGCAGGACATTGAATGGCATGGCAATTGTGGCCCAATCAATGAAATCATAATACTCTTCCAACGTTTGCGCCGGATTCGTTTCCCGGTCGGAATTGATCTGTTTGGCCTGTATAATGGACTGGATGAGCATGCGTTTGATATCCGCATTGTGCTCAACAATGGTAATGAGGGCTTCGGTATCCGGTGCATGTTTTTTGATGCTCTCGGCAGCATAAACATTGTGGTTGTAGGAGAAAACCGCCCCATTGAATACCGCTAACGCTATGATTACACTAAAGATAATGCGGAGAATTTTTTTCGACATACAGCGCCCTCCCCTTTATTTTGCAATACTAAACATCAGCATTTTATTTCGACGTTGTGTCTCCGAACACCTGTAATTCGCGGCGATCTATTATATAATTCCAGTAACGCCAACTGATTTGGCACAAGCGCAAAGGAGTTGTTTAGGCATGGAAGACTATAGGACCGTCGGTGAATTTGAAAAACAAGAATCGATCCTGCTGATCTGGCCCCCTTCACCTTATGCAACCTCACACCTCAGTAACGACATAGTCAGCACAAAGGTTGTACAGGCAATCATCGGGGAAGTAGACATCATTGTTTGCTGCTTCGATAAGACCGTTGAGCAGCGGGCGCAAAAAGCCCTGACCCATTGTGGGGTTGACATTGCCCTAATCCGCTTTGTCGTATTTCCTTCCGAAATCATTTATCCGAGGGACTTTGGCGCCGAGGTTATGATCGGCAATCTCGGAAACCGTGCAAGAGTCGATTTTCGTTTTAACGCATATGGCTTCGCTTCCGAGGGGGACGATATTTCACTTCTTCTGCGCGGGTTTGGTAAATTTCATGCAGAACTTGCGGGAATAACGGATAGCATTCCCTCTACTTTAATAAGCGAAGGGGGCGACCGTGAATTTAACGGCTGTGGTGTCATGATGGCCATACACGAGACGGAGGTTGCGAAACGCAATCCCGAAAAATCTACAATGGAAGTTGAGAATGAACTTAAGCGGATATTTCATCTCAATCAGATCATCTGGATTCCTCAATGCTCTTATGACGATGAGCTCCCGTTTTCCGGCGCAATACCCTCGAGTGACGGCCGCTGGAATTCCTATCGCAGTTCCTCCGCCAACGGACACATTGATGAAATCTGCCGCTTTGCCAGCAAAGACACGATTATTATTGCGCATATTTCCGAAGCAGAAGCCCAAGCCAGCAAATTGCATGCTTTGAATAAAGTGCGGCTCGACATGGCTTATGAAGCCGTAAAAAACGCGAAAAAATTTGACGGAACCCCTTTTACGATCCTCAAAATGCCAGTACCGGAACCGATCTACGTTGATCTTTATCCAGAAGATAACGGATTTTCTCTTTGGAGCAAGGCCAGCGACATGATGGGCGGAGTTTTGTTAGACGGAACGCCATTTCCGGCAGCACCTATCAATGTGCTTCCAGCACTAAGCTATTGCAACTTTTTGATTGCAAACGGAGTGGTCGTTGCGCAGAAGTATTATGAGGAAGGAATGCCGGAAATAATTCGGGAAAAAGATGAAACTGCGCTACAAGTTTTACAAACTGCTTTTCCAGACCACCGCATTGTTCAAATAAACACATTGTCACTAAACTTGTACGGTGGTGGAATTCATTGCCATACACGAAACATTCCTGCAGCAGTGCGCCAATTCTCCATATCATAGACTAACGATCAAACTCAATCTTCACCTCGAACATCCGGTTCCAGGGATGAGTAGCCCGCAAGCCTTGAATGTTATATTCAGGAAAATGTTTGTCAGCGAATGCTTTTAAACCGGCTGTCGTGGCCTCTTCGATGTTGGGCCGCAGGGATCCCAAATCCACCGCACTGGCACCGCCGGGCTGCACGACGTCCCGCTTCACAGTTTGACGAACGTTGGCTTGGTACGCCCAGTCATCGAGCAAGCGGACGGAGATCAGCCGTTCCCGGCCTTGGAGCGAAGTCGAAGCGGACAGCATTCCCTGGGAAATAGCGTAACCGGTACTGTTGCCAGCCGTATTCCAGCCAGCGTAAGCAGCCAGCTTGGGCAACAACTTGCGTTTTGTCACCTCCGCCATCAACGCAT
>DATMYT010000131.1:0-15181 GCA_035560855.1 Negativicutes bacterium
TTCTTAAGTAACATTTTCAAAAAAAGTAGCCCATAAAGAAAACATAGGGTTTGGAACGGGAGAACGCTATATGACGCCGAATAAGCAAACATTTACGACCGATATCATGTCACTCGATACCTCGGACTTGCGGTTTGAAGACTTGTTTGATCTGGACGAAATTCAGCATATTCAGGATGCTTTTTCTGCTGCAACAGGCGTATCGTCGCTGATTACTGATCCTGCGGGGAAACCAATTACACGTCCAAGTAACTTTGCACGGATGTGTTGCCTGATTCGCAGTACTCCAGCGGGATTGATCCGCTGTATGCAGTCGGATGCGACTCTGGGCCTGATAAATCCAGCGGGTCCGGTAGTTGGATTGTGTCTTAGCGGCAGGTTGTTTGACGGCGGAACGGGAATTACGGTCGACGGGCGTCAAATCGCAAATTGGTTGGTTGGACAAGTTATTGACGAGTCTGCGGATGAGGCGTACTTGCGAGAGTACGCGCGGGAACTGGGTCTTGACGAAGTGGAATTGACGCAGGCGCTTGCAGAAGTGCCGCGGATGTCGAAACAACGATTCGGGGAAATATGCAAGGCCTTGCATTTGTTTGGCGCCCAGCTATCGAAGCAGGCGCTGCGTATTGTTCAGCAACGGCATTACATCAATGAACTCCAACAGACGCAGGACGCATTGACTGAGAGTGAGGAGCGATACCGCGCATTGGTGCAGAAGTCATCAGAAGCCATTTTACTGATTGATCCGGATACCCGGAAAGTCCTCGAAACCAATCAGCATTTTCAGGATTTGTTGGGTTATTCCGAAGCGGAACTTCAAGGGATGGTTATTTATGATCTTGTTGCGGATGAAAAACAAGCTGTTGATCGTTATTACGATGATATTTTGCAGATAGGACACGAACTAGCTGTAGAGTCACGATCTTTTCTCCATAAAAGCGGTCGTGTCATTGACGTGGAACGTTCGGGCGTTATGGTCCATCTGAAAGGGAAGCGAGTATATATGGTGACGGCCCGGGATGTCACCGAACGCAAACTTATCGAAGAAAAAATGAAGTATCTGAGTTTTCATGATGTCCTGACAGAGCTCTACAACCGAACTTATTTTGAGGAGGAACTGGCCCGGTTGGATCGCAGACGGGAAGGATCTGTGGGGTTGATCATCTTTGATTTGGATGGGTTGAAGCTTGTAAATGACACCTTTGGTCATGAACAGGGCGATAATTTACTGGTGAGGACGTCGGAACTGATTCGAGGCTGTTTTCGTGAAGAAGATGTTGTAGCCCGGATTGGGGGCGATGAGTTCGCGGTGCTGATTCCGGATACAACCGTTGAGGCAATGGAGGCGTCAGTTGCACGGGTGTATCGGGACGTGGCGGAGCTGAAAACACTTGCACAGCGGATTCCGCTTAGCGTGTCGTCTGGGTATGCATTTACTGCGAATAAAAACATATCCTTGCGGGAATTATTTCGCGAAGCGGACAATAATATGTATCGCGAGAAATTGCACCGAAGTCAAAGTGCTCGCAGTGCGATCGTTCAGACGGTGATGAGTCTTTTGGAAGCACGGGACTTCATCACGGAAGGACATGCGGATCGACTGCAGGACATGTTGATTCAGTTGGCGCGCGCGGCCGGACTGCCGGAGAGCCGTATGAGTGATTTTCGCTTATTGGCACAGTTTCACGATATAGGAAAAGTGGGGATACCTGATCGAATTTTGCTCAAACCGGGGCCTCTTTCACCGGATGAAATGGTTGAAATGAGACGCCATTGCGAAATTGGCCACCGTATTGCCCAGTCTTCGCCTGATCTACTTCCGGTAGCCGAGTGGGTTCTAAAGCATCAGGAGTGGTGGAATGGAGAGGGGTATCCACTCGGACTATCCGGTGAGAAAATCCCGGTGGAATGCCGTATTCTTGCGATTGCTGACGCCTATGACGCGATGACCAGCGATCGACCTTACCGCAAGGCGATGAGTCATGATAAGGCGGTCGAAGAATTGCGCCGCTGCGCCGGTTCTCAGTTCGACCCAGGGTTAGTGGAATTGTTTATTGAGTCATATGAAACTGCTCTGAAAACATAAAAAAGGACTATGGATTTTACCTTATAAAAGGTAGCCCATAGTCCTTTTTTTATATTTCAGCGTGTTATTTTGTTATGCAAGCAAATCCATGACAGCTTTGGCTGTAGGCTTTTGTGCGCTCATTGTCGAGGAGGATGATTGCTCGGCTGCCGCCTTGATGAGGGCCATTTGCTTTTGGGCTTCATCCGGCGTACTAACTGAAGGAAGAGCAGAAGACATCATTGATTGGGCCGCCTCCGACAATTTCAATTCGTAGGATTCATCCAATTTCTTTTTTGGTTTTTCGGCAATCGTTTCTGTCGATTTATCGCTTTTTTCATTGCGTAGCAATGCTTCAGCTGCACTTTGTCCAGTCAGGGCAGATGATTGTGATGAAATTTTAGTGCTCATATATATCACTCCCCGAATTAATCTTATCCCATTCTTATCATAACAGATATGAATGGATTGGGAAAGCCTTTAAGAATTATTTTTTGCAGCTACTCTGAAACTACAATGTATCTGTCAGTTTATTGATCAGTTTATCGTCGGCCAGAAAGGGTAGAGTTATATGTGCGGCTTTTCCCTGATTCCGGTTGAACTCACGCACGGTTTCAATGGAGTGCGGATTGCGGGCCCAACTGCGGCGGGCGACTCCGCCCATCACATCCCATAGCATAGCTGAGCGGATGATAACATCGACACGGTCGCTACCATCCAGAACCAACCCAAAACCACCATTGACGGCTTTGCCGATTCCTACGCCGCCGCCATTGTGCAGCGCGACAAGACTCATGCCTCTGGCAGCGTTGCCGGCGAAGCATTGCACTGCCATATCGGCCATGACATTGCTGCCGTCCTTGATGTTTGCGGTTTCACGAAATGGCGAGTCCGTGCCGCTGACGTCGTGGTGATCACGGCCGAGCATGACAGGCCCGATATCTCCGTTGCGCACCATTTCATTAAACCGCAGAGCGATGCGTACGCGCCCGTCCGCGTCCTGATAAAGAATGCGGGCCTGAGTGCCGACAACCAGCTTGTTTTTTTGTGCATCACGAATCCAGATGTAATTATCCCGATCCTGTCCGCGTCGGTCTGGGTCAATGCAATCCATGGCAGCATGATCGGTTTTTTCCAGATCAGAGGGTTTGCCGCTTAGACACACCCAACGGAAAGGACCATACCCATAGTCGAATAGTTCCGGTCCCATAATATCTTCGACATAAGAGGGGAAAATAAACCCGTCTTTTTCGTCGACGCCGTTGAGGGATACTTCGAGGACTCCAGCATCAAATACCGCTTTCAGGAAAGAGTTGCCATAATCAAAAAAATAGGCGCCGCGTCCAGTGAGGGTGCGAATGACTTCAAAGTGACGGCGCAAGCTGTTATCAACAAGCGCGCGAAATTTCGGCCGGTCTTCCGCCAACAGGCGTGTGCGTTCGGCGAAAGAAATGCCCTGTGGGCAATAGCCTCCATCGTAGGGTGCATGACAGGACGTCTGATCTGACAGCAACGATAGTGGAATATTGTGGGCAACCACGTATTCGAGTAAATCAACGATGTTGCCATGATAAGCGATGGCGGCCGGTTCACACTTTTTCAGCGCTGTATCAGCCAGATGGAAAACTTCCGGAAGATCATCAGACATGCAATGAATCCAGCCTTGGGCTAGGCGGGTTTGGATTCGGGAGAGATCAACTTCGGCGATGATGCCGACTCCGCCGGCAATTTCGACGGCTTTGCCCTGTGCGCCGCTCATACCGCCAAGGCCGGAAGTAATGAAGAGTTTGCCGCGCAGATCTTCATCATGCAGCAGGCCGAGCTTGAGACGCCCTGCATTGAGCAGAGTATTGAATGTGCCATGGACGATGCCCTGCGGACCAATATACATCCAGCCGCCGGCCGTCATTTGTCCATAATTGGCGACGCCCATCTGTTCGGCGATTTCCCAGTCATTTTGGTTATCAAACATGCCGACCATCAATGCGTTGGTGATAATGACCCGGGGGGCGTCGGGACGTGAAGGGAACAAACCCAGCGGATGGCCGGATTCAATAACGAGGGTTTGATCTTGGGTCAGAACTTCGAGATATTGTTTAATGAGGCGATATTGCAGCCAGTTTTGGCAGACGCTGCCTGTTTCACCGTAGGTTACCAGTTCATAGGGATAGAGGGCGACGTCTGGATCCAGATTGTTGTCGATCATGACCTGAAAGGCTTTGCCTTCAATGCAGGCGCCTTTGTATTCGTCAATCGGCTTGCCGTAAAGGCGTTGGGTCGGTCTGTATCGATAGGCGTAAATCCGGCCTCGCGTTTTTAGCTCATGTAAGAATTCCGGCGCCAAGGTTGCGTGCAAGGATTCGGGAACGTAACGCAATGCGTTTCGCAAAGCGATTTTGGTCTGGGCCGACGTTAGCTTGAAGCCACGGTCAGGCGCCCGGCGTAGCGCCGGATCAAATACTGGCGGCGGCGGCAATTCCGTACCAATACCCATGGAAAAAAAACCGTCATTTTCCCGTTCACTCATGGCAATTCCTCCCAAACTACAACGCTTCATTCAGGCTTCCCATACGATAGCCTGACAGATCCAACGTAACAAATGAAAATCCGAAGGATTTCAATTCTTGGTTAATGATTGCCGCATTGGCGGGGTCAATCAGTTTGAACATTTGAGCAGGTTCGACTTCAATTCGGGCGACCATTCCGTGATGACGGACCCTCACTTGACCGCTGACAAACCGGCGGACAACTCGTTCCGCCTGTTCGACCTGCCCCAGATTGGTGGCGCTGATTTGTTGTCCGTACACGACTCGGGAAGCGAGGCAAGCGGCGCTAGGCTTGTTCCAGGTCGGTAAGTTCCATTCTTTTGAAAGGGCTCTGATCTCAGCTTTGGTGAATCCGGCTTCCAATAGCGGACTCCGGACATTGGGCATGGCCTCGATAGCTTTCATGCCCGGACGATAGTCGCCGACATCATCGGCATTGGACCCTTCAATAATCCAAGGGATTTGATTTTGAGCAGCCCAGTCGGCAAGTACTCCAAAACGCAGTTTCTTGCAATGGAAGCAACGGTCAGGGCCATTCTGACGGAATCCTTCTTCCGCCATTTCATCCGCAGGGAGCATGACATGGCGAATTCCGATGACTCCGGCAATCCGGGCGGCGTCTTCCTGCTCCTCCATAGCCAGCGTGGCAGAGTAGGCGGTGAGAGCTACGGATTTGTCCTGCAAACGACGGAAAGCGGCAGCGGCCAATAGAGCGCTGTCTGTTCCGCCGGAAAAAGCGATGGCCACCGATTGCATTGAATCAAGAATTTCGTTGAGACGGGCTGTTTTTTTTTGCAATGAGGTTAGTTTTTCAGTCACAAGAAAACCTCCATGATAATTGCTTTATCTTTAATGTAGGGGGATTTTATTCGATGATTCCTCCGCCGAGCACGCGCGTTCCATCATATAAAACGACAGATTGACCGGGCGTAATGGCGCGTTGCTTTTTTTCGAAGCGGACCTCCAACCGATCTTCCGACAGGGGAAAAACTTGCGCCGGACTTTCCACCGCATTGTACCGAACCTTGGCCAAAGCCGGAAAAGGAGCCGCAGGAATGTTCCCGGAAACCCAGCTGATATCACGAGCGCACAGGTAATCGGAAAAAATATCGGATTCGGGTCCAAGGGTGACTTGGTTCGTTACCGGATCAATGGCCGAAACAAACATCGGTTGTCCAAAAGCAATGCCCAACCCCTTCCGCTGGCCTACGGTATAACACGCAAAGCCTTTGTGGGTTCCAAGAACATGACCGTCGGTCGAGACAAAAGACCCGGGAATGATAGTCCCAGGTGCACGGCTTGCTAAAAAGCGCCGATAATCATTGTCGGGAATAAAACAGATTTCCTGGCTCTCCGGTTTATTGGCCACCAGAAATCCGAATTCGGTTGCCAGCGCCCTGGTTTCCGCCTTGGTCAGAGAACCAAGAGGCAGCAGAAAATGAGCGAGAAGCTCCTGATTCAAATGATACAGAACATAGGACTGATCTTTTTTATGATCCAGTCCTTTTTGCAAACGATATTCTTGCCTTGACGCATCGAAATCGATCTGAGCGTAATGTCCGGTAGCGACATACTCGGCTCCCAATTCTTTCGCCCGTTGCCAAAACGCACCAAACTTGATATGGCGGTTGCAAGCGATGCAGGGATTCGGTGTGCGCCCCGCCAAATATTCCGCCGTAAAGTTTTCAATGACTTCTCGTTCGAACGCAGTTTGAAAATTAAACACATAGTGGGGAATATTGAGCATCTGCGCCACGCGACGAGCATCTTCCACTGCAGACAATGTACAGCAGCTTTTTTCCGGTCCTTCCGCATCGGATAGCCCTTCAGTCTGCGCATCGCTCCATAATTTCATGGTGGCGCCGATAACATCATATCCTTGACGTTTAAGGAGAGCGGCGGCGACGGAACTGTCTACTCCGCCACTCATGGCAACGAGTACTTTCACTGATTTTTTCATGCATAAATTATAGCATATTTTAAGCCGGATTCGCTAAGTTGATGACCAGTGATTTTTGACAGACAAGAACCCATCTGCTATGATTTACGGCGTACGGACCTATCTTGCCATTCGCGCAAAGTGTCGGATTTTATTACATTTTTCGCACATGGATCTGAGCCAACAAGAGGAGTGGGTGACAAGCTTTTGAAAAGGATATTTTCTCCGCTCGGCTCGCTGCTAGCCAGCCAGTTTCTTTCAGCATTCGTGGATAACATGCTGTTGTTTATTGCGCAGGCCATTATCTTGCGGGATGCTTATCCGGATTATTACCTGCCGTTGGTGCAGGGATTATATTTGGCGGCATACATTCTGGCATCACCTTGGGTCGGTGGATTTTCGGATTTTATTCCTAAGGCGCGGGTGCTACTCGTCGGAAATATGATAAAGGCATTTTGCCTAGTCGGATTTGTTTTCGGTATCAACCCAGCCATCAGTTATGGAATTTACGGCTTGGGTTCAGTGCTTTACAGTCCGGCGAAATACGGTATTTTACCTTTTCTCGCCAAAGATGAACAACAACTAATGAAGGCCAATTCCTGGATGGAAGGGACCACTATTGTGGCGATTCTTGGCGGAGCGGTCGTCGGCGGATTTTTGTCGGATTATTCGATTCCCTTGGCCTGTGGGCTTGGGTTGTTCTTATATGTATTTTCCATCGGATTTACGTATCGGATTCCTCTAAATCCCGGCACGGGCTGTATGCCTGGTCGGTTTGCGATTCGGGACTTCATTGCCGATATTGGATTCTTTATGAAGCATGTGGATGCACGGTTTTCGGTGATTGGGTCCGCGTTCTTCTGGACTGTTTCCAACATCCTGCGTCTGGGCATGTTTGCCTGGGTGCCGGAAGAACTTGGACTGGCGGGTAATAAGCCGGTGAGTCTATTAATGGCGGTGATTGGCATCGGCATTGGCATCGGCGCACTTTTGGCGCCAAAATTCGTATCGGTTCGAACCTATCGAAAGGCTATACTTTTTGGCATTATTATGGGGATCATCGTGATGGTACTTAGCTATGTACATACGCTGAATGTTGCCATTGTCCTGATCTTTTTGGTAGGAATCATGGGCGGTTTATATATTGTTCCTGTAAATACGTTGAATGAGTATCTGGGAGACAGGACGATTGGCACCGGCCGTGCCACGACAGTCCAGAACTTTGCGGAAAATACGTTTATGCTGCTTGGAACAGCAGCTTACAGTATGGCGGAACGCATCGACATTCCAATTGATCATACTATCCGATGGAGCGGCGTATTACTACTGGCTTTTATGGCATTTTTAGCTTTTTACCGCAAGGGAAGTCCTGTAGCAGTGAGAGGCGATGCTGAGTAACCGGTAGATTTTGAGGAGGAACATAAATATGGAATGGACGGAAGTAAAGGCCAACGCGAAAGAGCGTTTCCATGGAGCTTGCAGGGTTTGCCCTGTGTGCAACGGAGTGGTCTGTGCAGGGGAAGTGCCTGGAATGGGAGGAATCGGCGCCGGGATGGGATTTCGCAACAATGTGAGTGCTCTGGCGGAGATCAAATTGAATTTGCGTACGATCCACCGGGTCAATGCTCCTTTCCTGGCGGCTACATTGTTCGGGCAGGATATGAGCATGCCGGTGCTGGCTGCAGCAATCGGCGGGACTGCTATGAATATGAAGGCGGATTTGAGCGAAGCCGAGTATTCGGCGGCGGTAATATCAGGATCGGCTCAGGCCGGGGTATTGGGGATGACCGGCGATGGTCCGAAACCAGAAGTTTTTCAGGGTGGAATTGATGCGATTAAGGCGGAGCAGGGACGTGGGATTCCCATCATTAAGCCACGCGAACCCGAACGTATTGTAAAACTGGCTAATGAAGCCGCTAAGGCCGGTGCGGTAGCTTTTGGCATCGATATTGACGCGGCGGCGCTTATCAACATGACGCGGGCGGGACAGCCTGTGGGTCCCAAGAGTTTTGCCGAACTTGAATATATCAAAAGAAATACGCGTATTCCCTTCATTGTGAAGGGAATCATGACTGTGGACGAAGCGCTGGCTTGTGTGGAAGCTGGGGTAGATGCCATCGTCGTTTCCAACCACGGCGGACGGGCCATGGATTACACGCCTGGCACGGCGGAAGTGCTGCCGGCAATCGCCAAAGCAGTTCAGCGTCGGTTGGTCGTAATGGTCGACGGCGGTGTCCGTACCGGTACGGATGTGCTGAAGATGCTGGCGCTTGGCGCTGAGTTTGTTCTAGTGGGACGACCAGTTATCGTCGGGGCAGTCGGTGGTGGCGCTGAAGGCGTCAAAATGGTTATGGATAAAATGGCTGCTGAATTGAGCACTGCGATGATTTTGACAGGCACCAGCGATGTGCGTTCTGTTTCTTCCAGGGTGATCTATCCGCCGACTTGGTAAGGCGGCTTATTCGCTGCGAATATCTGTAAATAAAACGGCGGGGGTATCCAAGGGGAAGACTCGGGGTGGAAGACGTCGCAACTCTTCGATCAACCAGCCTTCTTCCGATGCCTCCAGTTGTGTAAGCGCCTGTTCGGGAGATTCTGCTACTGCGATGGCTATCGCGTCGGTATAGAGAGACTGATGGACACAGGGTTCACTGAACATGCTCCAACTGTGAAATTTTCGATTGTGTCGCCAAACATACAGGTTCATTTATTTTCACTCCTTTTAGACAGGATGTAGATGGGGCGATTTTGTTTCAACTACATCCTGCCGTAGTATTTATGAAAGGATTGGCGTGGATAGGTGCAACGAATTTTAGTTTCCGAATTAAAACCCGGAATGGTGACGGCCCGAAATATCTTCAGTTCGGACGGGCAGATGCTACTTTCCTCCGATACGTCAGTGACGGAGTCCTATGTCCGAAGGCTGCATGAACTGGGCGTTTATGCCATCTATGTGCATAATCCTTTCTTTGAAGACGTGGAAATTCCCGTTGTCATTAGCGAAGATACTCGCATTGCTTCCGTTCAAACGGTCAAGCGGGGATTTGAGGTACTGCGAAACAAGCGGAGCGATTTGGATTTGGATGACATTCAGCAAGCGGCCCGCAGAATCGTTACCGAGATTCTCCGCAATCGGCAGGCATTAATTCACCTCACTGAAATCAGAACGCATGATGATTATACTTTTGCCCATTCGGTCGACGTTTGTACGCTCGCCATATTGGTAGCCGTTCAATTGGGGTATGCCGAGAATCGGTTGCATGAATTGGCGATAGGTTCATTGCTGCATGATATTGGAAAAATTCGGATCGATGAGGAATTATTGAAGAAACCGACCCGTCTGAATGATGATGAAATGGCTATAATGCGAGCGCATACTCTGTTTGGATTTGAAATTTTGCGAAATCAGAAAGGCGAACTTTCATTTCCATCCATGCATATCGCATTGCAGCATCATGAAAAATATGATGGAACAGGCTATCCGCGCGGTCTGAAACGTGATGAGATTCATGAATTTTCCCGTATCGTTTCTGTGGTGGACGTATATGACGCCATCACTTCTGATCGGCCATATCGCAAGGCCTTGCTGCCACACGAAGCCCACGAATTGATGGTCGTTTCCGCTAATCAACATTTCGATCCCAAACTTTTGACGATCTTTTTGGACAAAATTGCAGTATACCCTGTTGGAACGGTGGTTAGACTTACGACCGGGGATATTGGCGTGGTGACTTTTGTTGCGCCGGATATGCAGGCTCGGCCAACGGTCCGGCTAATTATGGACAAACATCGCAGACTTTATCCTGGGGTAACGAAACTGGATATGAGAAACCACCTGACCGTTTTTGTTGATCAGGTGGTGGATGGCAAGAAGCTATTTAACCTGATTTAGTCTGCCGACGAATCTTTGTGCTGCTCATGCGGACGATGCAGTCCGAGTTTAATGAGTTCTTCGCTTTTCGGGTTCGCTACGGCGGACTTTTCCGGCGAGGCTCCGGCGAAATTCTCAACCAGTTTGGTTGTGATGCGGGAATCTGTCAAAACGCCAGGGCCTCCCACACAACCACCGGTGCAGGCCATTCCTTCAAATAAATTGGCGTTTCGTTTACCAGCTTCGATTTCCTGCAGACATTTTTTGCAGTTGCCCAGGCCTTCGCAGCGTTCCGCCTGCAATTCCACGTCAGGAGCCAGCTGACTCAGGACGTTTTGCACGGCCTGCAGTACGCCGCCTGCCCGCGCAAAAATATTGCCGTCCTTTGATCCGGCGGAGGCGAAAGACCCGGCGTCCATTTCGGTTACATTGACTCCTGCGCCGACGATTAAGGTCGCCAGTTCTTCAAAGGTCAAAACAAAATCGACAATGCCCGGATAACGCTGGGCTTCACTCTTCTTGGCAATGCACGGGCCGACAAATACGACGATCCCTTCGGGATCGTTTTTCTTTACGTCCATCGCTGCGGCTACCATGGGAGAAACCAAAGACGAAATGTTGTCTTTCATTGCTGGAAGATGCTTTTCAACCATTCCGACAAATGCGGGACAACAAGACGTGGTCATGACTTTTCCCTTGGGTTCTCGGTTGCGCTCGATGAATTCACGGGCTTCTTCCACAGCGACTGCGTCTGCGCCGACGGATACTTCGAGCGTGTCATGAAAACCAACTTTTTTAAGGCTAGCCAGTACTTGTCCTGGGCGAACCTGAATGCCAAATTGTCCAATAAAAGCCGGTGCGAGGAGGGCGTATACCCTTCGGCCTGCCTTGATTTGCTGAATGACCTGAACGATCATGGACCGATCTGAGATGGCGCCAAAGGGGCAGGCCATTTTGCAGGCGCCGCAATGAACGCACAGGGTGTAATCAATGACTGCTTTCCGGGCCTTACCGGCGGCGATGGCGCCGAGTTCGCAGGCGCGTTCGCAGGGACGTGATATTTCGATGATGGCGCCATAGGGACAGGAACGCTTACAGAGACCGCATTCCACACATTTCGTTTTGTCGATGAAAGACCGGTTGGCCACTACAGAGATAGCTTTTTTGGGACAGCTCGCAATGCAGCTGTGAGCTAGGCAATTGCGGCAGGCATCCGTTACTATAAATCGGTCCAGAGGGCATTGGTCACAAGCGACCGGCAAAACCTGAATGATGGGAGAGTCGGAAATTACACCCGCTAATGCGGCACCGGCCGCTTCCGTCATGCTGATGTCCATGGGCTGACTGAGCGCGGATTTGACCCGATCCTGCAGAACGGCTCGTTCTTTATGCACACAGCAACGGTAGCGTGGACCTTCTTCGGTTACGACGGTGTGAAGAATGTTTTCTACGTCCGAATGCAAACGGCCCTCAAAGGTCATCTGCGCAAGTTCTGTCAATACTTTTCGTCGAATTTTACTAATCTCATTAATTTCTGGCACGGTGTCGTTTTCCCTCCATTATTGTAGGTTGGTTTGCAGTACTTCAAATAAAAGCTCCGGCGTGGCGTTAGCTAAAAAATTGCCATTAATCTTTACGCTGGGCCCTTTGCCGCAATTTTTGAAGCAGGTGACTCCTTTAAATTCAATCAGTCGACGTTGATCGGCTGGCAAAGCATCCAATACATCCAACAAATCCTGCGCCCCCATAAGGTGACAGCAAGTTCCCATACAAATTTCTACAATCAACATGAGGAAATAATCACTCCTTCATTTGTTGTGCTATACACTTTATCATACCCATTCAATTTGCACAATTTTACCCAAAGCCTCCAGTTGGGTTCGCAGGCGTCCGAGCACCTGAAGCTTGATATTCATGTCAGAAGGCAGCAATGGATTTTGATGCGCAGGATTTACCGCGCCGCCGGCCCAGATGTGGATATGGTCGACATCCATCAACAAACGGGCGACAAGCGAAGCTCCATCTTTTCGGGTAGACCGCCGGAGTTCCGGGATGGCCCGCAGTCTGTCCACTGCCGCATTGAGGGTCAAAACGCCCTCCGTCACCAGGTCGATTCCATCCAAATAGGCAATGGGCGGTACGTTTGGATCATGATATTCCAAGGATACTTTGAGCGGTTTGCCGATGACGCGACTGACAAGAGTGGCGGTAGTGCCGCCGGAGACCACTTTTTGCCCCGGAGCGGCCAGAAACCTTCGCACGACATCTGCATCATGCTCGGAAGCGACCGGCGGACCCATCATTAGATTGAGTCGTCGTGGGCGGCGTACCTTAACGGCAACGACGGTCGTATCATCGCCGGGTTTTCCCAAATAATAGCCTTCGCAACAACTTAACAAGGATTTGCAGATATCAGAGGTATCCGTGGCATTGGCTACGTCTTCTGCAAGCCTGGCGGCTAACCCGTCCCAACCCAATCCGAGAGGCAACAGGCCGCCAATTCCGGCATGAATCACGCCGTCACTGACCAGTACGACCCAGTCATCTTCCTGCAACTCAAAATGTCCGGCAAGCACGGTTTTTCCGCCTACGGTTTTGGTTTGAGCCGGAAATGGCATCACATGGCCGGCGCGGGATAATAAGGTTCTCGGACTGTCAAACTCTACCAGGGTAGCGTTGCCAAAGTGATCAATCCGCAAAATCTGGAGTGTCGAGTACGCAATTTTTCGTTCCCGGCAAACAGGCAAAGTCTGTGCAATAGTTTCCACGACATCGTCCAGGCTGGCACCCCGGGCCAACATGGAGGAGGCGATTTTTGTCGTCAAGGTTGCGAGAATATTGGCTTTCACACCGCTTCCGAGTCCGTCGGAGACAACCACAATTAAAGAATCAGCGGTGCGGGTAACCTGCACATTGTCACCGCAAAGTTCTTCGCCTGTTTTACATAGCTGTGCGATATTGACTTCAGCGTGCAACGTCATGCGCGGCCATCCCGTTCCTTTAGCAGCCCAACCAGATCCAGCAGGGCGGCTTTTGTTTCACCGGTGGTTTCGCCGAGCAGGCCGGCAATTTCTTGGGCCACATGCATCTGACGGTTAATAATTTCAGCGGCCTTGTCGATTGTTTCCAGTTTCACTTTTTGGAGCTCTCGTTCTTTCTTTTCGCGTTCACTGACATCCGTTACAATCAAGATGACCATGTTGTGGTCACGAATCGGTAGAATCATTTGCTCGGTTACCAAGGCGCGTTCAGGATATTCCACCCGTCGATCCACCAGTTTTTCCTGGGTCCGGACGGCATGCAGCAAATCGGTACAGTCGATGATGCGCGCCAGATTGGTTCCTTTCACAAGGTCTACGCTATGTCCAAACATCTTTTCCGCTGCCGGATTGAATTCCTGAATGACCATGTTTTCATCGACAACAATGATGGTGTTGAGGGAATTGTCGATGACCATGTTTGAAAACGACTCGGCTTTGGATTTCATGTACGGGATGCACATGTCGACTTCAGCCAGCCCCTGCCAGACGGCGATGGCTTTTTCACGACAGGTATTGTAGCCGCAGGCGCCGCAATTCTTTTCGTCCGCTTTGCTGAGCTTGGCCGTTTTTGCGAGAATTTCACGAATTTCAATTTCATTGGGTTCGGGTGCGATTACCGGTGAAGCATCATGATGCCGCAACAGATTGTCGGAGGAGATAGAGAAGTCCAACTTTTTTTCCAAAGATTGACGGGCAAAGTCAACGATTCTGGCTCGACGAACCGGAGTGCCGCTTTGCCTGGGGAAACCGGGACCGCCGATGCAACCGCCTTCACAAGCAAGAGCTTCGACAAAACGGGGGGAAATTTCCCATTGGCTCAGGCACTCGAAGACTTCCATGCAATTTTTAATCCCATGGACGGTGATGACATCAGTGTCTGTTTCGTCATGTTCGGTAAAGCTTTTTAAGATACCGCCGGTGATCGGAAAGAACCGAGAGGGGCCCGGAACATCGAGCGCCTCATTATCCTCAACGATATCGGTATTCAATGCATTTGCGTCAGATAGCCAAGTCTGGAGATGATCAAAGGTCAGAACGGCATCGATGGACCCAGCCACGTCACTGTCACGCCCTTCAGCTATTTTGGCGATACAGGGGCCAATAAATACCACAAAAACATCATTGCCCAACTTTTCTTTCAGGATACGGCCATGAGCAATCATGGGGGAAACGACAGGCGCCAGATTGCGTGTCAGATCAGGGTAATATTTCTCAACGAGGCGGGTGACTACCGGGCAACAGCAAGAAATTATAGGATAATCCGTTGTCTCAAGCAACGAAGCATATACATCGGACACCGCAGCCGCGCCAACGGCTGTTTCTTCGACAGCACAGGCGCCGAAGCCTTTCAGCAGGGT
Organism: Negativicutes bacterium; assembly: GCA_035560855.1. Taxonomy (GTDB): domain Bacteria; phylum Bacillota; class Negativicutes; order UBA1444; family UBA1444; genus UBA1444. The sequence continues at coordinate 14,821 of DATMYT010000131.1, forward strand.
TCGTAACTGTCCAAACGACAATTCCGTAAAAGCGGCGACAAACGACGGCGCGATGCTGAACGCAACTTTCCTGCCGGTAGCCAAAGTCTGTTTAACGATATCCAACTGGTTTTCGACTTGCTTGGCATGTTGAGGACACTCGACTACGCATTCGCCGCACAGAACACATTTATCCAGTACTACACTGGCATGGCCGCCTTCGATACCGATCGCCTTGACTGGGCAGGAGCGGACACAACGGTGACAGTCCTGACAATTTACTTTGAGTGTCGTGATCGCCTGTTTCATGAAATCTCTCCGTTCAAAACATACTTTACAAACAAGTCATGTACCTGATCTTTGGTCACATTTGTCAAAATTC
>DATMYT010000132.1:0-8581 GCA_035560855.1 Negativicutes bacterium
CCCTTACCTTGTTTTTCTTATATTTCAATGGCGGCAAGCTGGTCTACAAATTCCAACAACGCAGTGCGATAAGGGGAATCGGGGATATTTTTCAGACATTCCCGGGCGAGAAGCCGGTGACGTTCAATTTGGCCTGCAAAATGAAAATTTTCTACAGGAGCGTCCCCATCTTGCCAATCATCCACAAGTTGATACAAAAAACCAAACCGCCGACCAAATTCGCGTAAGGCTTCGATTGTCTCAGGCGGGGAACCGGATAAAATAGCCCCCACTTCGCAACTGGCCGACATCAGGTGCGCTGTTTTGCTCTCGATGATTTTGAAGTAAAGGTCTTCATTCATTTGTTTGGCTCGCATCTGGTGGATTTCACCCATGCACATGTGCTTGGTGACATCCAGAATGATGCGGAAGATGGGGACATCGCCGGACAGCATCAGAAATGCCTGCGCATAGAGAATATCACCGGCCAATACTGCAACCGTGTTGCCAAACCGCCCATTTACCGTTGGCACTCCCCGCCGCGAATCGGAGACGTCAATGATATCATCATGAACTAAACTGGCACTGTGAACCAATTCAAACGCAGTTGCCGCCTTGACAAGAAACGGGGATGGATCGTTGGTTGCCGGATTGCCGGCGCCGGCTGACAGGAACAGTAATGCAGGACGAATTCGTTTTCCCGGCTGAGACAGGAACTGTCCAAGAACTTCGCGGACTTCAGGTTCTCCAAAATCATTGACCAATCGGGTGATTTCCGCTTCGGTCTGCTCAAGCAGGGGCTGGACCGGAGCATAGATGAGAGAAAGATTCATGCATTCGTCTCCTTTGACTCAACTGACTCTACGAAATGGGAAGTAGGATGAAAATCGTTACTGTCCATAGAGAGTGAGATACGATACAGGGGATCAGATTTTGCTCCCGTTGATACAGCCATCCCCAGAACAGGCCTGCGATCAGCGCAGCCATCGTGAGCATAAAATTACCGGATGCGATATGCACGGCAGCATATATTGACGAAGCCATCAACCAACCGGTTCGTGTGCCAAAGCGCTCGACAAAGCGCCGCTGAACAAAACCACGCCAAAATATTTCTTCGCCGGGACTGGTGATAAACAATAAAATAAGTGAAATCATGATGGTTTCGCCCTGCGTTCGGATGCCGTAAATTGAGGCGATCTGCGGTTTTGCAAAATGAAACAGAAGCTGGGACAAGCTATTGCCAAGCCAAAAAATGGTGTATAGGGAAGCTGCAGCGGCAACGCCGGAAAAAATGGACCGCAAGTTCCAATCCTTGCGGGAAAAAGGAACGCCGCCGAGGCGGAACGCCAGCGCCGTGAGAATCGTGACGGCGATACACATGGATAACCAGAAGTTCAAAATCTGAAGCGAGAACGTTACAAACCAAAAAACCGCCGCCACTAGCAGCGTGATCCAGAGTGAGCGCATGAACTATAACCCTTTCCCAGCCAACCAGGGCTGTAATGCCAACCCAAAAGCCAGTAAAACACCAAATTGGAAATGAAATCCTGCAGCCATTCCTTCCAGCTGGAGCAGTCGATCGTTTCTGCCTGCTTCCGCTTCTTTGAGTGTGTGCAGGGTCTTGCGGAAAATTGGTAGGAGTGCAAAGGGCAGAAGCGCCGAAACAGGAAGCAATTTTAGGGCGACCAAAGTTAGTAAAGAGACGAAAGCACCCCAATAAAGCAATCGTTGCAACAGCAGCCCTCTTTTTCCGCCAAGGCCGATGGCAAGTGTAGCGATGCCGGCGGCTCGGTCGTGAGCGATATCGCGGACGTCATTTCCATTTAAGATAGCCGACACCAAAAAGCCGACAGGAACAGCCACCAGAAGAGGTGTCCAGTCATGGCGTCCTGTCTGGATGAACCAGGCCGGCCACGCCATCAAGGGACCCATTAGAAAAAAAACAAAAAGCGATCCAAGGCCCCGATATTTGAAGGGGCAGGGACCGGCAGTATAGGTATAGCCACCCAGAATTCCCACCAGGCCAACGACGAAAATTTCCCAGCCGCAAAGCCAGGACAAGTACAGGCCGATAAGGGCGGCGAAACCAAAAGCAAACAGGCCTGCCTTTTTCATGTCTGCCGGTCGCATTGCGCCCGTGACAAGCTGGGGACAGGTATGCGCAGAGTCAACGGTATCTACGCCTGATTGGTAATCACCATAGGTATTGATGAAGTTTGTGCCTGCCTGGACGGAAATTCCGCCGAGGACGGTAAGCAAAAACAGCCAGGGATTAAAATGGCCCTGACTTGCTGCAAGAGCTGTTCCTACCGCTACAGGAACAAAAGCTGCGGTGAAAGACCAGGGACGCATCGCCATGAACCAAGCTTTCAGCATAAACATATCCTTTCAGTACATAGTATTATTCGCCAATTTTTTTTGGAATCCTTGTCGCACGAACAGAAGCAAAAATGATTTTTCGGCAGGACATAGCTCCGAACATATCGAAACATTTGGGATGAGTTTTTTTATGATTGATGAAGACCGCTGCCTTAATTATAACTATAAAAAGACGGAATGTCACAATTGTCGTAATGTCTGTCCTGAACATTGCTGGAACGAGGCCGGCCAGATATCGCCGGATCGCTGCAGCGGGTGCGGATTGTGCCAGGCCGTGTGCCCCGTGGATGCTATCGGCGTGGAAGGCGTTTCCGTCGCTGCCTGGAAGGAGTTGACTGCCCGTAAGACGGGTGTTCTGCATCTTTCCTGCCGTCGTTATGGGCCAGGCCCCTGGTCGTGTCTCGGATATTTGAATGCGCGCGATTTGGTGGCTTTGGCGTGGCCCACAGCTGAGGCGGCGCTTCGGGACGTTTATATTTACTCTTCCCATTGCCTGGAATGTAGACAGGCAGTGGCGGAAAATCTGGAACGGGAAATAAAGAAAGCAAATCGTTTTCTGGTGCGGTTTGGCAAAGAGCGGATTCTATCGGGAGAAAAGCCACCGTTGCCTGATAGTGAGACGCAGGCAATGGATCGGCGTTCGTTTTTTAGCTCTTTACTCTCCACCGGTATTGAAACAGCTCGGAATGTGATGTGGCCCGAAGACGGAGTCTCTGCACTGCCGAAAGCTCATTGGCGGTCCAACGTGCTGCGTGGTCGGGATGCGGGGGAAGTGACTGATTCACAGGATACCTTTCCGACGCTTTCGGTTGCACACAATTGCATTGCCTGCGGATTGTGCGCCAAGATTTGTCCGGTTCAGGCAGTAACTGCCGTGGAAACCGACAGCTGTATGGAACTGTGGCATGAACCTTTACTATGTACCGGGTGCGGCTTGTGTGTGGCGCATTGTCCGGTGGAATGCGTTAGTCTGGCGCAGGAAGGACCGGCAACCAAACAGAAGCTGATTGTGCAGGAGTTTCCTCATTGTAATGAGTGCGGTGCGATTTTCAAACCGGCAGGACAGCAACTTACCTGTTTTGATTGTCTGTTAAAGGGGCGCCAAAGCATCTTTGGGCCTTAAAGGGCCGGAACAATTTTATTGGAGGAGTCTAAAAATGGGACCATGGAAATTAATTTCACTGGAAGAAGCGCAAAGCAGAGCGGTAACCTGTATGGGAGCCTTGCGACGCAAGACGGAGATCGTCGGCTTGCGGGCGGCTTTGGGACGAATTGCGGCTGATGATGTTATCAGTAGAGAGGATAATCCGCCATTTGACCGAGCTACTATGGATGGCTTTGCCTTGCGCAGCAGTGAGACGCAAGCTGCATCGGCGGCGATGCCGGCAACTTTTGAGGTCATAGGCGAAGTGCGTATGGGTAGACTGGCCGGGTTAAAGCTGGGGAAAGGGCAAGTCGCCAGGATTCCGACTGGCGGGATGCTGCCTGATGGTGCTGATGCGGTAGTGATGCAGGAGGCTGTTCGGCAAACAGCAGGTGGAATTCTGCAGGTGATGAAGGCTGTGGCGCCAGGAGAAAATGTAATCCTGCGGGGTGAGGATATGGTGGCTGGAGCCGTGGTGGTCAGGGCGGGAAGCAGGATCGGCGTGTCCGATCTTGGCGTGCTGGCGTCCTGCGGCTTAGAAAACGTGGCTGTAGTGAAAAAACCGATCGTTACGGTAGTAACCACCGGGGACGAGATCGTTTCTTGCGGCGTTGTTCTGGAGCCGGGCCAGATTCGCGATGTCAATTCATTTACACTGTCGGCCTTGGCTGAAACAGCGGGGTGTGAGGCGCGCCTGGCCCCAAAGGTCCCGGATTCGCAGGACAGCTTGCTGGAGACTCTAAGGGGCGTAATCAGGGAATCTGATGTGGTTCTGATTTCCGGCGGCAGTTCCGTGGGTGATCGGGATTTTACCACGACTGCCATACAGGCTATACCGGGCATGAAAATATTATTCCACGGCGTTGCGCTGAAACCGGGGAAGCCTGCGTTGATGGCATTGGTGGACGAAACCGCCGTGTTTGGCATCCCTGGTCATACAGTAGCAGCGATGACTGTGTTCCAGGAAATTGTAGCACCAGCGCTGTCGGCTAGACAGGGAGCGACGGGCGTTGCTCCACGATTTCTTATTAAGGCGAGGTTGGCTGCTGCGTTGCGTCCGGATGCAGCTCGCAATGAAATTTTTCGTGTGCGTCTGGAACAACGAGAGGAGGGCACGGTGGCCTGGCCGTTGCCTGCTAAATCAGGGCTGATCACCGTCATGACACGAGCGCATGGAATGGTTTATACGAAAGCGGGGCACCCGGAAATACAGGTTGGCGAAATCGTAGAAGTGCAAGTGATGATGGATCGGGTAAATGGGCCGTGGCAGGGAGAGGTGCGATGAGTACTCCAATGTCCGATCCATCTAGACAGGAAGCGGCCGAACTATGGCGAACCGCTCTCACCCAATCCGGTTGGCGGGAAACACGTGCGGTCGAAGAAGTCAAGGTTGTGGAAGCTATGGGCAGAGTAACGGCGCAACCGATAGTTGCCGTTCGTCCGGTTCCGCATTATGCGGCGTCGGCAATGGATGGGTATGCCGTGCGGTCATCAGATACGCAAATTGCTACGCCAGAGGCGCCAATCGTTCTTCGGCTTGTATCTTTAGGTGAAGAGGTAAGCGCAGGGACGGCAGCGCGCGTTGATACCGGGGATGCCCTGCCAAAAGGTGCGGACAGTGTTATAATGCAGGAATATGTTACTGTTCAGGATGGGCGAATCGAAATCAGTGCAGCCATTATTCCCGGTCGTCATGTTCGCCAAATCGGCGAAGATATTATGACGGGAGAGATGGTGCTGCCGACCGGCAGAATCATCGGCCCCGCGGATATCGCAGCGATTCTGGCGGCTGGCGATGACCGAATCCGGGTAATTGCCTGCCCACGAGTCACGGTGATTCCTACTGGAGATGAAATCGTTGATTCGGCGGCGGAATTGGTGCCGGGAACTATCCGCGACATCAATTCTTATATGCTGTCTGCCTTGTTTGCCAGTTGGGGCGCCAAAGTCCGACGCCATCCCATTGTGCCTGATGACCCGGATCGCTTGCGCGAAGCGATTGATTTTTCGCTAAGAGAGAGTGATCTGGTTGTTACGATTGCAGGAACATCCGGTGGCACAGAGGACTTCACGCGAGCCGTCATGGACAGTCTCGGACAAGTTTGCTGCCATGGCGTGGCCATTCGTCCCGGTCGTCCCGTACTGTTGGCGGTAATAGGCGGCAAGCCGGTGATCGGTCTGCCGGGATATCCCGTATCCTGCATGTTGACTGCCGAACTGTTTTTGCATGACATGATCTGTGAGTTTCAACGTAAGGAGCCGCCTGAGCGGCGAATAATACAGGCAAGACTTGCACAGGATACTCGTTCCAAGCTGGGCATAGAAGAATTTGTCAGGGTTGCCTTGACGACAGGGACTCCGTATGCTAATGCAACTGTACCGGCTCGGGGCGCCAGTTTGGTTTCAACGTTGACACAAGCGAATGGATGGCTACGAATCGCTGCAAATGTTGAAAAAATCGATGCCGGAGCAATCATCGAAGTTGAATTGTTCTAAAAAATATTGCTGCGAGAGGAAATTAGTTTATCTTGGCTTATGAAAAAATCGTATTATTGATTGTGATCGCGACCTCCTTTGTTACGCCGTTTATGGGCAGTGCCCTTAATATTGCTATCCCTGCCATCGGACGTGAATTTTCCTCTAGTGCGACCATGTTGAGCTGGGTGGCTACCAGCTATATTCTTGCTACCGCTACATGTCTGCTACCTGCCGGTCGTTTTGCCGACATCAACGGGCGCAGAGCCGTGTATACCGCGGGAATTCTTTTGTTTACGATAGCAACCCTGTTGTGCGGCATTGTTGAATCTGTCGCTTGGCTCATTTTCATGCGGGCCATTCAGGGGATCGGCGCTTCCTTTATTTTCAGCACCGGTATGGCAATTCTTGCGGCGGCGTATCCGCCGGAGAGTCGGGGTAAGGCTCTCGGATATTCCACCGCGTCGACCTATATTGGACTTTCTGCGGGGCCTGTTTTGGGCGGCGTCATTAGCTTTCATTTCGGCTGGCGGATTATCTTTTTCCTTAGCGCAATACTTGGTTTTCTAGTATTTTTCATGGCTTACAGGTTTCTGCGAAAAGAGACGGCCGCAGCAGCTGGGGAGCGATTCGATACGGTCGGTTGTCTATTATATATGAGCGGGTTGGTGGCCACTCTCTATGGGTTTGCCTTTTTAATGGACGGGATGGCGCCTCGAGTGCTGTTAGCCGCCGGGGCTATATTGCTGACAGGATTTGTCCGCTATGAAATCCGCAAGGATCATCCGTTGCTGGAGATTCATTTGTTTACGGAGAATGTGACCTTTGCTTTTTCGAACCTTGCCGCCATGATCAACTATAGTGCGACATTCGCTATTGGGTTTCTGGCGTCACTTCATTTGCAGGTCGTGATGGGGCTGGATGCGAGGGTTGCCGGCTGGGTAATGCTGTCGCAGCCGCTGATTATGGCGCTGTTTTCACCGTTTGCCGGACGTCTCTCTGATAAAGTGGAACCGCGAATCGTTTCCTCCATTGGGATGGCCCTGACTACGCTTGGCTTGCTGATGTTTGCTTTTGTTACTCAGCAAACGACGCTGCCAGTGATCATAGCTGAGATGGCGCTTATTGGATTGGGTTTCGCATTTTTTTCTTCACCCAACAACAATGCAATCATGGGTTCCGTCGGCAAAGAGAAATACGGGGTTGCCTCCTCTTCCTTGGCTACCATGCGGATGTCGGGGCAGGCCGTCAGTATGTCCATCGTAGCCTTGATCATGGCGATGAATGGCGGACAAGAAGCGATGGGTGCGCAATCGGTGGATATGGTACTGGCTAGTACACGGAGTGCCTTGGTCATCTTTACAGTCCTGTCTGTTGCGGGAATCTTTTTTTCGCTCAAGCGGGGCCGGGTACGATAAATACTGTCGAAAACTAATCCAGAACTGAATCATAAGGGGGACTACATCCCGTGTTGCTTGATTTGATGGGAGATGCGGCGCTTATCGCCAGCTCAGCGTATTTGTTCGGGCGAAACAAATTTATCACGCAGTGTGTGTACAATCCTACGAAGCCGCAAAACTTCGTCACACTGGTCGTGATTTTTGCCACACTTTCCATCATCGGCACCTATCATGGGATTCCGGTTGAAGACGCCTTGGCCAATACCCGCCTGGTCGGAACGATTATCGGCGGCCTCATGGGAGGACCGATAGTGGGGGGGACGGTAGGAGTTATCAGCGGCCTGCACCGCTATATGCTGGGTGGATTTACAGCGGAAGTCTGCGGGATCTCCGCCGTGATCGGCGGGTTATTGGCCGGTTTCGCCCGCCAAAAGCTGGGATTCTATCGCCTGAATTGGAAATCCGGCGCGCTACTGGCGCTAGTTGGGGAATTTGTGCAAAAATCGATGGTTATTGCTTTTGCCAAACCGTTTGAAGCTGCTGTATCGTTGGAAAAAGCCATCGCAATTCCGACTACGATCGTAACAGTTCTGGGAACTGTTATTTTTATTACGATTATCAGGGATATTCAGACGACACGCGAGTCGCATAGCGCCGACGCTGCGGAACTGGCGCTGGAGATCGCCAGTCGTACATTACCTTATTTACGACAGGGGCTGACCAAGGCCTCTGCCGCCAAAACAGCCCAGATCATTTATGAGCTGACCAAGGTAGACTCGGTGTCTATTACTGATGCAGAAATTGTGCTGGCGTTCGTTGGCGCCGGCGACGATCACCATCGGGTTGGTGAGCCGCTAATGACTCAATCGACCCGAAAAGCTATCCAGGAGAAACATCTGCAAGTTCTCTATAACCCAGAAGAGCGAGGCTGCCCAGTAACAGACTGTCCGCTGAAGTCGGGCGTGGTGGCACCACTTTTTTTCCATGGGGATGAAGTGGCTGGTACGATCAAACTATCCCGCACAGAAGTCAACGGCGTGACAGAGGTGGATATTCGCTTGGCGGATGGGTTGGCGCACTTGCTGTCAGTTCAGATACAATTGGCGGAGGGCGATAACCAGAAAAAAATGCGCGAAAAGGCTGAATTTAAAGCGCTGCAGGCACAAATAAATCCGCATTTTCTCTATAATACATTGAATACGAT
>DATMYT010000133.1:0-4197 GCA_035560855.1 Negativicutes bacterium
GCAAAATACTCTCCTTTTGATTCATCAATTGCTTGATTAAGACGAACAGATTGTCCCCGATTATCCGAATCACTAAAAACCCTAATCCTAGAGTCTTGAATCGACATCACAGTTTGGAGCGTATTATCCTGAGATCCGTCATCCAACACCAGTAGCTCCCAATTGGGGTAAGTTTGCTGTATTATGGAACGAATAGCCATTGCTACTGTCTGTTCGCAATTATATACGGGCATTCCGATCGATATCAGTGGCATGTATTCCCGCACTGTATATTACACCCACCTTTTCAGGATCGCGCTGTATGGAGACATTTTTTGCATCACCATAAGACCCAACAACGCGTACTGCCGGAGAATCATCGGATAAATGCGCAGACTTTGCCTGCAATAATGCACTGCATCAGCCAAATTACCATTAAGCTGAGAGGTTCTCGCCGCAGTATAATAGGCCATTGCTGTTCGCCTTCGCTTGGAACCAATACCCATTGGCATTCCTTCAAGATGCTTTGCTATCAGTTCCAACTCCGCGTTCAGATGAATTTGAACCTTCCGACTCATACTGCCCGAATACCAAAGATATTTCCCCAGCACGTCAGAAATAGTCAACATTTTGCATCCTGCCTGGGCCAATCGCAACCACAAATCATAATCTTCTACGGTAATAATAGCCGGTTCTTCTGAAAAACCCCTGACTTGCTCCAGGCAGCTTTTTTTCACCACAACAGAAGAAGTCATGAACTGGTTTCCACGCCAAAACAGTTCATCAAACGTTATGTTGTTCCGATGTTGAAAAGCACGCGTCCGCCAAAATTCTCCATCGCGCAGACAATCCATTCCATGTCCTGCCATGTCCGCTTTTTCACTTGCCAAGATTTTAAGACAGCAGGACAGTTTATCTGGGTACCATTGATCATCTGAATCAAGAAAAGCAATCCATTCACCATGTGATATATTGATCCCATAATTTCTGGATGCAGCAATAACACCATGATTTTTAAAAAGCACCCGACGAATCCGCTGATCCTCAAATTCCTTGACAACGCTATCAGTCTGATCGTCGGAATAGTTGTCTATGATAATCAGTTCCCATTGCGTATGGGTTTGTTCACATACCGATCGAATTGCTAAGCGAAGAAGCTCCGCCTGATTGTAGGTTGGCATGACAACAGAAACAAGCGGATTTGCCGCATCATCCCGCAACATTTTTGCGTCCAAACCAAGTCTGGCACATTCGAAGGGTATCATCAATTTCCATGCCTATCTCGCAAATACCTCTATAACCAGTCTCCTGTAGTTTCGTCACATCATACTGTAACACATTTTCTTTTTCCGCCAGCCCTGTACTCATTACTTCAAGCTCAGGGACAGCTCCCAACACAGTCCCGGCACGCTGAGCAATCAGCTTTGCAATTTCCAGTATACTATGCGAAATTCCTCCACCCAAATTAAACAGTCCATTCCCACACTCACTTGCTGGCAATACCAGCAAGTGTTCCACCGCATTGACAACATCAGTCAGTGGAATAAAGTCTCGCCGCTGTAATCCAGAGGATCTCAATACCAGTCGGTTCTCCGTCACTGCCTGCCGACACAGTTCATTGGCCACCAACGTCCATCGATTCACGGAAGGCATGATCGGCGCACCTACCGCATTGGATAACCGGACAACAATCCCCGTGACTTCTTTTTTGTCATGAGCGGCCAACACAAAATCTTCTGCCGTCCGATGAGTAATTGCGTAAGGATGCACGGGTCGTGGCAAGGTTTGCTCAGTAATATGGCCGCTGAGTGGAGCTCCGTATACATGAGCCGTGGAAAAATAGACAAAACGTTTTACACCTTCTTGTCTAGCAGCCTGAAGAAGCTTGAGCGTCCCCATCCCGTTCACCGTCAATGCCGCCAATGGATCAACCATGCTATCATTCTCATTCAATGCGGCCATGTGTACGATCACATCCACCGAACGGCAGGCGCTGCGAAGAGAAGTCAAATCGGAAAAATCCATAGCAACCAAGTCGCCGACCCCTAACCATGATGGTTTGTCACTCGGCGTTCCCCGTGTTCCCACCTTCAATTTGCAATCCGTACGCCGGCATAAACGTTCCACGATTCGCCCGCCAACATAGCCCAACCCGCCAGTCACCAATACTGATAAACTCATCGGTGTTTGATACTCCAATCATAAGGGATGGACGGATCGAAGGGATCTCGCCGATCGATCTCCGCAGGATCATGAACTATGGACGCACAGTTGGCAACAATGGACGGCTCAGAACCAATTCCTTTAAAACCGTTCCATATCATCTGCGGCACCGTTACCAAGCAGTAATTGTCCGGCCCCATGAATATCTCCTGGATTTCGCCCTGTGTCGGACTACCCTCTCGCGCATCATAGAGAACAAACTTAATATTTCCATACGGAACCGCATAGTTTAATACCATTTTCTTATGAATATGCCAGCCTTTAATCGCCCCAGGGTAAATACAGGAGAAATAAATCTCTCCGAAACCGGCAAAATCAGCGGCATCATTACGTAGCATATGCATTACCTTGCCGCGTTCATCTAGTATCTGTTGAAGCGGTGTAATCCGAACTCCATCAATCATGGCCCGCCTCCATATACTCCCGAATCTGTTGAATGGTCACCGTTTCTTCCGCAGTTCCTTCATGGACATCCTTATACCACCGCAACGTTTGTCCCACAGTAGTAGCAAAGTTCCAACGCGGTCTCCATCCCAGTTCTGTCGCTGCTTTATCGCAGTTCAAGGAAAGAAGGCCCGCTTCATGCGGTCCGCCTGCCATCAGTTGCAGCGGAGAATCAGCTCCCCCCCATCCATCATGCAGGATTTTAGCCAACTCGCCGACTGTGTGTCCGGCTCCTCCCCCTGGCCCAAAATTCCAACTTCCCGAAAATTGTTTTGGACTTTTATACATCTTTGCCCCAAGAAGTAAATACCCCGACAAAGGCTCCAACACATATTGCCATGGCCTTGTAGCTCCAGGATTTCGCAAAATAATTGGCAGTCCGTCCTGTAACGCCCGAACGCAGTCAGGTACAATACGATCGGCTGCCCAATCTCCACCACCAATCACGTTGCCTGCCCGAACACTTGCGACTCCCAACTCCGACCGGTTATCAAAAAAAGATTCGCGATATGCTTGAAAAACTATTTCCGCTGCCGCCTTCGATGCACTATAGGGATCCTTCCCCCCCAATTCGTCATTTTCCCGGTAACCCCATATCCATTCCTTATTTCGGTAGCATTTATCAGAAGTAACGTATATGAGTGACCGAATGGATTCTGTTTGGCGCACAACCTCAAGTACGTTCACTGAGCCGCCGACGTTCGTGTCAAAAGTCTCTTTGGGCTGTTCATAAGATGTCCTCACAATCGGCTGTGCCGCGAGGTGAAAAAAGAACTCAGGTTGCGCCTGCCGAACTGCCATTAACAGTGAATCAATATCCCGAATGTCTCCATCCACATGGTGCATTTTATGTGCCAGCCCCAGCCGTACAAAGTGGTTCACGGCTCGTTCCGGCGGCAGCGCATATCCACTGACCTTCGCCCCCGCCAATAGCAACCACCTGACCAACCATGAGCCCTTGAATCCGGTATCTCCGGTAACAAATACGCTCTTTCCATTATATGCGGAAAGCCAGTCCGGCATCGTCACCAAACCATCCATGGGGCTTCCCCCTTCTCACATAACCGATTCAACAAAGAATACTCTCGCGCGGTATCCATAGGCTGCCAAAACCCATCATGCTCAAAAATCATCATCTGACCATCCGCGACCAACTTCCTCATCGGCTCCTGCTCGAAAACCAACTCTTCCCGCTCATCCAGATAGTCAAATATTTCTCGACGACAAACAAAAAATCCGCCAGAAATACGTCCTCCACTTGCTTGCGGTTTTTCATTGAACTCCGAAACCATACAATCCTTTTCATAACGCAATTCCCCGAACCTTCCCGGTGGACGAACCCCAGTAACCGTAAGTATTTTTCCGTGTCGTCGATGAAATGCCAGCAATTCCTTAATATCGATATTGCCCACTCCATCTCCATAAGTAATCATAAAATCAGAATCATCGCCCACATATTTGGCGATTCGCCGTATCCTGGCTCCCGTCATTGCATTCAGTCCAGTATCAGCCAACGTTACCCGCCAATCGGTTTCTGCATGCTCATTATGG
>DATMYT010000134.1:0-3276 GCA_035560855.1 Negativicutes bacterium
AGCAATTTGTCTTTGACCTTCAACGCTTTGATTCGTCGGAAAAAACCGAGGAACCAACGCAACGCAAACAGGAAGAGAGCCGCAAAAAAGGGCAGGTAGCCAAAAGCGCTGAGCTCAGTTCAGTATTTGTGATTTTGGCCGCGTTTGTGGCGCTAAAAGCGGCAAGTCCCTATATTTACGAAAAATTAACTGGCTATATGCGCTTTGCGTTTACCGAATTGAGTGTTCGGGGCGATTTTACTATTCAATCAGTTCATGTTGTGATTATGAATGCCGCCGTTGTTTTTATGGAAGCCATTATGCCGGTAATGTTATCGGTCTTGGTGGTGGCGGTCTCAGTGTCATTTTTACAGGTTGGGTTTAACTTTACTCCAGATACGATCATGCCACAATTTAGCCGTATTAACCCAATGTCAGGTTTCGGTCGGATTTTTTCCAAACGTTCGGTGGTCGAGCTGGTAAAATCACTGCTGAAAATTTCCGTTATTGGGTATTTTATTTTTCGGTTCATACGAAAGGAAGCTTTGCGAATTCCGGCGTTGATGATGTCGGAACTATCGGAATCCTTCGCCGTTCTTGCTGGGATCATTTATGATCTGGCGTTTCAGATTGCGATGGTAGTACTCATTCTTGCGATCCTTGATTATGGATACCAGTGGTGGGAACACATGCAGAATCTGAAAATGAGTAAGCAGGAAGTCAAAGAAGAAATGAAGCAGACGGAAGGGAATCCGCAGGTAAAAAGCAAAATCAGAGAGAAACAGCGTGCTATGGCAATGCGGCGCATGATGTCGGAAGTGCCCAAAGCTGATGTGGTGGTGACGAATCCAACCCATTTCGCGGTCGCAATAAAATATGCACCAGGCATGGAAGCTCCGACAGTGATTGCCAAGGGCTCTGATTTTATCGCACAGCGGATCAAGGAAATCGCCAAAGAAAACGATGTGGTCATTGTCGAAAACAAACCATTGGCGCAGACGCTGTTCAAGACTACTGAAATTGGCGACATGATTCCCGGCGATTTATATAAGGCTGTCGCTGAAGTTTTGGCCTATGTATACCGATTGAAGCGTAAGTATTCCTAGAAGAATGGGTTGGAGTTAGTAAATGGCAACTAAAAATGTACTCATAAATAAATTAAACCAGTTCAGTGACGTGATCCTGGCTGCTGCAGTGGTAACCATCGTTATGATGATGATTATTCCGTTGCCTACTTTTTTGCTGGATTTATTGCTGGCTCTCAATATCACTTTATCCCTGACCATTGTCATGATTTCGATTTATAACGTGGAACCTTTACAGTTTTCTGTTTTCCCCTCGCTGTTGTTGGTTACTACATTATTCCGCTTGGCGTTGAACGTTTCTTCCACGCGGTTGATTCTGCTTTATGGGTATGCGGGAGAAGTCATTATGGCTTTCGGAACGTTCGTTGTTGGCGGCAATGCCGTGGTTGGTTTTATCGTATTTATCATTCTGATTTTGATTCAGTTTATTGTTATTACGCGTGGTGCCGAACGTGTTGCAGAAGTAGCGGCTCGGTTCACCTTGGATGCCATGCCGGGCAAACAGATGGCGATTGACGCCGATTTGAACGCCGGCTTGATTACCGATGCCGATGCACGCAAAAGGCGTATCAATATTCAGAGGGAAGCTGATTTTTACGGCGCTATGGATGGCGCGAGCAAGTTTGTAAAAGGGGATGCCATTGCTGCCATTGTCATTATCGTCGTCAATATTCTCGGCGGTTTTATTATTGGCATGGTCCAGCGTGATATGTCCATACTGCAAGCGCTTCAGACGTATACCTTGCTGACAGTCGGCGAGGGTCTGGTCAACCAGATTCCGGCATTGCTTATCTCTACGGCGACCGGTTTGGTGGTGACCCGGGCATCCTCTGATGAAAACTTGGGACATGATATCGCTGCACAGTTATTTGCTTATCCACGCGTATTCTATCTAGTGGCGGCGGTGTTGACACTGTTGGCTGCCGTTCCAGGATTGCCGGGGCTGCCGTTTATATCCATAGCGATGATTGTTATTGGCGTTGCGTATGTTTTGCAAAAGACGGAAAAAACAGCCGAAGAGACGGCTGTCACCGAACAAGCGGAAAAAGAATTGGAAGAAGTGCGAAAGCCGGAAAATATTGTGTCGCTGCTGCAGGTAGACCCAATTGAGTTGGAAATTGGCTATAGTTTGATTCCTTTGGTTGATGTGGCGCAAGGCGGTAATTTACTGGATCGCGTGGTTATGATTCGTCGCCAATGCGCATTGGAAATGGGAATTGTCGTCCCAACAATCCGGATACGCGATAATATTCAATTAAAACCTAGCGCATATGTGATAAAAATAAAGGGAATTGAGGTTGCCAAGGGCGAATTACTACTTGATCACTTTTTAGCTATGAATCCGGGAACCGTTACGGAAGAAATTCCAGGTGAAGCAACGATCGAACCGGCATTTGGGTTGCCTGCGATCTGGATTCATGAAGCATACCGTGAACGAGCGGAACTTTCAGGCTATACAGTGGTAGATCCGATTTCTGTGTTGGCTACGCATTTGACAGAAGTGGTTAAGAGTCATTCGGATGAACTACTAGGGCGACAAGACGTTCAAACTCTCATTGACTCTGTCAAACAGGATCATCCGGCAGTGGTTTCTGAGCTAGTTCCTGCAATGATGTCGGTCGGAGATATTCAAAAAGTGCTTGTCTGCTTGCTACGTGAACGGGTACCGGTCAGAGATTTGGTCACGATCATGGAAACATTGGCGGACTCGGCGACTTTTACAAAAGATCCGGAAGTATTGGGAGAATATGTTCGGCGTGCATTATCCCGGACAATTTCTCGTCAGTATCTCCAAAATAATACGCTTACCTGCCTCACTTTGGATCCGCAGACAGAGAACCAAATTGTGTCATCGGTTCAACATTCCGATAGGGGTAGTTTCGTGACCTTGGATCCGAACTCTATGCAACTGTTTATCGCTAGTTTATCCACAGAATTGCAAAAATTGACGTCGGCTGGATTCCAGCCAGTGTTACTGACTAGCCCTGCATCTAGGTTATATGTTAGAAAACTGACAGAAAGAATTGCACCCAATTTGGTGATTTTGTCTTTTGCTGAATTGGAAAATCAAATTGAAGTACAGTCTTTAGGGATGGTGAAAATATAATTGAAAGTCAAGACTTATCGGGCGCCCA
The DNA here is from genome assembly GCA_035560855.1 of Negativicutes bacterium. GTDB lineage: Bacteria > Bacillota > Negativicutes > UBA1444 > UBA1444 > UBA1444. The sequence goes on from DATMYT010000134.1 coordinate 3,200, forward strand.
CGTTGGCGGAAGCCTTGGCCGAAGTAAAAGCGGATATGGGACGTGATGCAGTAATCGTACAGACACGACGACTGCGT